>CBFGWJ010000198.1:0-4898 GCA_965652335.1 uncultured Gammaproteobacteria bacterium
GTGGCGGGCGTAAGCCTGGACATTTTCCCCAACGAGACCCTGGCGGTGGTAGGGGAATCCGGCTCGGGAAAAACCACGCTGGGGAGAGCCATTCTCAAGCTGGTGGACAAGACGGCCGGCAGCATAAAGGTTGATGGTCGCGACCTGGACAGTCTTTCCGGGGATGAAGTCCGGCGAATGCGCCGAAACCTGCAGATCATTTTCCAGGATCCCTACTCTTCGCTGGACCCGCGCAAGCGCATTGGGCAGATCGTCGGTGAAGGCCTGCGGCTGATGCCGGAGCTGACGCGCCCCGAAAGGGAAGAGAGAATCCATGACATTCTCGCTGCAGTAGGCATTGATCCGGGCTGGCGCGAGCGTTACCCGCATGAACTGTCGGGTGGACAGAGACAGCGCATCGGTATAGCCAGGGCCATCATCACCCATCCGCGGCTGGTGGTTGCAGATGAAGCCGTGTCGGCCCTGGACCTGACCGTGCAGGCCCAGGTGCTGGATCTGCTCAAGGACCTGCAGTCCCGCTTTGGCTTCAGCTACCTCTTCATAGCGCACGACCTGGGTGTGGTGGAGCAGATTGCCGACCGTATCATCGTCATGTATCGCGGCAAAATCGTCGAAATCGGCAGCAATGCCGACATTTTTGCCCGGCCCAGGCATCCCTATACCTGCTCGCTGCTCAACGCAGTGCCGGAATTGTCCGGCAACCGATCACAGGGTTATCGCCTGGTCCAGAACGACTACCATGCGCCGGCGCCACCTGACGGGTTGGCACACGATCGCCGCTACCTGGACAACGCCGGTGAATCCTCCCGCCTGGTTGAAATCTCGCCTGGCCATCTGGCTGCATTCTCGGGCGCCCGATAAGCGGGCCTGGCAGCTCTGGCGGTGCGGCTACTAGGGCATGGCGCAGCGCAGGAAACATTCCAGGAATGAACCCGGCCAGCGTAATGACTGACCGGGGTTGCAACTGTGCAGCGGGTGTTCCTCAGCCGGTCAAGACACCTTGCTGGTAGTCCCTGATGGCCTGCTCGATTTGCTCGCGGGTGTTCATCACGAACGGGCCATACTGCACTACCGGTTCACCCAGCGGTTTGCCGGCGATCAGCACCAACCGCAGGTTTTCACCCTCAGCCGTTATGCTGACGCTTGACCCGTCGCCGAGGATACCGGCAGCCTGCTGCGGCAGAACCTCGCCGCCAATCCGGGCCTGGCCTTCGTAGGCATACACAAAGGCATTGTGGCCTGCCGGTACATCCAGTTGCTGCGTTGCGCCGGCCGGCAGCGTGAGATCCAGGAACAGCGGATCAGTGGCCATGGATCCCGGCGCAGGGTTGATGGGCCCGGCATGGGGTTTGCCGTTGACCACCAGCTGGCCGGCAATCAGCTTGATCGAGCCGCCGTTATCCAGTGGCACCACCGGCAACGCATCCGCCGGAATATCCCGATAGGAGGCCGGCTGCATCTTCTCACTTGCGGGCAGGTTGATCCACAGCTGGAAGCCGCGCATCCGGCCACTTTCCTGCTGGGGCATTTCGGAATGGATCACGCCCCGCCCGGCGGTCATCCACTGCACGCCGCCGCTTTTCAGCTCGCCCACGTTGCCCAGGTGATCTTCATGGCGCATGTGGCCATCGATCATGTAGGTCACCGTTTCGAATCCTCGATGCGGGTGCGGCGGAAAGCCGGCAATGTAATCGTCCGGATTCTCGGTGCCGAACTCATCCAGCATCAGGAAAGGGTCCAGCCTGACGTTCTGGCCGGAACCAATGCTGCGGCGCAGCTTCACACCGGCGCCATCCGAGGTCGCCATGCCGGGAATCACCCGTGACAGTGTGCGACTCTGGTTACCTGTACTCATGAGGCTTCTCCGGTCACTTGCGGCCAAAGCGGTGGTCCAGGCTGATCCGGCCGGCGCCGTGCGCAACCAGGAACAGGAAACCACCGGCCATTGCCAGGTTTTTCATGAACAGGATCTGCTGCATCTGGTCTGCTCCGCCATGGAACAGGATGCCGGACAATATGCTGAACCCGGCCAGGGCCAGTGCGGCATAGCGGGTAAACAGGCCCAGCACGATCAGCACGCCGCCGCCCAGTTCGGTGAGGATCACCAATGGCAGCAGTACGCCCGGTACGCCCATGGATTCCATGTAGCCCTGCGTGGCGGCAAAGCCGCCGATCTTGGACCAGCCTGAGGTTATGAATATCAGCGCGATCAGGAACCGTCCGACCAGATCGGACCAGGGTGCGGATTTTTCAAACAATGCGTTCATGTCAACTCTCCTTGGTTTATGTGTAATAAATCGCAAATCAGGCGGTTTCAGGCCGCCAGCCTTTCAATGCTGGCACTGGCCTGGTCCAGCGCCGCTTCCCGGGGTTGTTCTCCCAGGTTCAATCCTTCGGCATAGATGAATTCGATATTGCGGATGCCGATGAAATTCAGGAAATGCGTCATATAGGCCGTCTGGGTGTCGCGTGGCGAACCCCGATATTGGCCACCCCTGGCAGCGAACAGGTACACGGGACGATCCTGCAGCAACCCCACGGGGCCATTTTCAGTGTAGCGAAAAGTCCGGCCGGCACGTGCGACGTGGTCGATCCAGGCTTTCAGCGCCGAGGGAATGCCGAAGTTGTACATCGGCAGGCCCATGACCACCGCATCGGCCTGCTCCAGCTCTTCGATCAGGCTGTCCGATTCGGCCACCCACCGGCGCTGTGCCGCCGTCCTTTCCTCCTCTGCGGTGAGGAATGCCTGAAAGCGTTCGGCGGTCAGGTGGGGCACCGGCTCGGCCGCCAGGTCCCGCAACACAACCTGCGAACCGGGGTTGGCCTTCTGCCAGCGGCTGACAAACTGCTGCGCCAGCCGGGAAGACTGGCCGTGTTCGCCAAACAGGCTGGAATGAATCTGTAACAGGGTCTTCCCGGCCCCGGTCTTGACTGGCTGGGCTTTCATTGCTTTGGTTTTCATTGGGGCTCCTTGCAGGATTGCTGCGAATGGGGCCATACTACAGATCATTTTTTGTGATTAATAACGGATATTTTCTAACTATTTAATCGAATTATTTGATATGTTGAATCCCAGAATCAGCCTGGAACAGTGGCGGGCGCTGGTGGCGGTGGTGGAATCCGGAAGCTACGCCCAGGCCGCTGAAGAGGTGCATAAAACCCAGTCCTCGGTGAGTTATGCGGTACAGAAAATCGAGCAGCTGCTGGACCTGAAGCTGTTTGAACGCCGAGGGCGGCGTGCCATCCTCACTTCAGCCGGCGAAGCGCTGTACCGGCGTGCCCGCACCCTGCTGGAGCGGGCCGATGCGCTGGAACGCAGCGCCGCTGAACTCGGCGCTGACTGGGACCCGGAACTGCGCATCGCGGTCGATATCGTTTTTCCCACCTGGGCATTGCTGCAATCACTCAACCGGTTCAGTGGTGAACGGCCGCTTACGCGCGTGCAGCTGTATGAAACCGTCCTTGGCGGCACCGATGAGGCGTTATATGAACGGGCTGTGGACCTGGCCATTTCCACCGCCATTCCACAGGGTTTCAGCGGCGACCCCTTGATCCGGCTGCGCTTCATTGCGGCGGCTCATCCGGAGCACCCACTGCACCAGCTGGGGCACCCGCTCACGCTGGATGACCTGAGCGAGCATCGCCACCTGGTGATTCGCGACAACGCCCAGAAGCATACTCGCGACAGCGGCGGCTGGTTTGGCGCCGGGCAGCGCTGGACAGTGTCGCACAAGGCCACGCAGATCGCCGCAGCCTGCGCCGGCATGGGTTTCGCGTGGTTTCCCGAACACGCCATCGCCAGTGAACTGCGGGCAGGAACTCTCAAGCCACTGCCCCTGCGGGAAGGCAGCGAGCGCTTTGGCCAGCTTTACCTGATTTTCGCTGACGCCGACTTTCCCGGCAGCAGCGCCAGGCGCATGGCGGAGATACTGCGTGAGGATGTGGCGCGGCTGTGCGCCGGGCATGAACAGGATGGAAAAATGCCGGCCGGGTAGCTCAGAGTCCGGAAAAATTCGCCACGCGCCCTGCCGCCAGTATCGGAAGCACCCAGTAATGCAGGTCCGTGCCGGAAAATTCCCGGCGCGCTGACTCCAGGAAATCCTGCAGTTCGGCCTGCGGCAGGCTGACCTGGAATTGCAGCCGTTTCTGGTGACCGGCGACCTGTTCGGCCGGGCTCAGGTTGTCATGCCTTGAACCGTGACCGTTGGCGGCCAGGCTGGTAAACCCGCCGGTACCGGGCCGGCTGATGAGCCAGTCTATCAACACTTCTTCCAGTGCCGGTGGAGCGGACAAAACCACCAGCACTTCCTGGCCTGCGGGACTCATGATCTGTGCTCCTCGACTCCAAAGCGCCGATAGAGAATCGGCAGTATGAACAGCGTCAGGGCGGTGGCCGATATCAGCCCGCCGATCACCACGATGGCCAGGGGCCGCTGGATTTCAGATCCGGGGCCGGTGGCGAACAACAGCGGTACCAGGCCAAAGGCGGCAATGCTGGCGGTCATCATGACCGGCCGCAGGCGCCGCTTCGCGCCTTCAACCACCAGTTCCTGCATGGCCATACCGCGTTCGCGCAGCTGGTTGAAATAAGTCACCATCACCACGCCATTCAGCACGGCAATACCCAGCAGGGCAATGAAACCCACCGAAGCCGGAACCGACAGGTATTCGCCGGTCAGCAGCAATGCAAACACGCCACCGATCAGCGCGAACGGAATGTTGGTCAGCACCAGCAGAGCCTGGCGCACCGAACGGAAGGTAGAGAACAGCAGCAGGAAGATCAGGCCGATGGCGATCGGAACAACGATGCCAAGCCGCGCGGCGGCGCGCTGCTGGTTTTCAAACTGGCCGCCCCATTCCACGAAGTAACCGGGCGGCAGATCCACCTGGTCGGCTAC
>CBFGWJ010000199.1:0-4856 GCA_965652335.1 uncultured Gammaproteobacteria bacterium
GATCATTATGGCCGGTGTGCGAAATGCAGGGATTGCGCTGGTAGGTATTGCCGCTTCCGGTTGTGACCCAGGGCTGGTGCGTGGCCGGAATTGCCGGTAACCGGCCATTGAAGTTTGGTCAACTGTACGCTGCCGGGGCAGGAACCTATACTGGGCGCATGCACCAGCGCAAAGCCACCCTTCTGCAAGTCCTGCTGGGCCTCGTGGGCCTGCTGTTGCTGGCGCCTGGAGCCCGGGCCGAAGTCCTGCCTGACCTGACCATAGAGCTGGCCCGCATCGAGCCTTCCAACCCCAGCGTGATGCGTGTCAAGGTAGCCAACATCGGTTTCCTGGCAGCCGCACCCACCCAGCTCACCCTGCTGATAGAGCGGCAGGAAGAGACCCGCTCCACCACCGTCACCACGCCACTGCTGAAGGCGGGCGATCGCCAGTGGATGGTGGTGGCCCTGGGCATGCGGCCGCTGCCCACAGACCGCGTGTGGCTGCGCATCGATGATCCGGACTGCTGAAAGAGTCCAACGAGGACAATAACGACTTCCTGTATCCTGATTTGTAGGAGCGAGCATTGCTCGCGACCGAAGCGCTGAATGTCGGCAGCTTCGCTACCTCCTACATGTGGGAGCGAGCCTTGCTCGCAATTGCTTAGTGACTGGTCGGCAGCAAGGCTGCCTCCTACAACTCATCTATGTACAATACGCAAATGGGAAATCGACTATCAAAAATCTACACCCGCACGGGTGACAAGGGCACCACCGGGCTCGGTGATGGTTCACGCGTTGACAAGGACAGCCTGCGGGTTGAGGCCTATGGCACGGTTGACGAACTCAACAGCACCATCGGGCTGCTGCTGGCTGCGGATTTGCCGGTGGATGTACGCGCCTGTCTCACCCGCGTGCAGCATGAACTGTTCGACCTCGGCGGCGAGTTGTGCATGCCGGGCACTGTGCTGATACCCGACGCCTACGTGACTGATCTCGAGAATGATCTCGATACATTCAACGCCGACCTGCCGCCTCTGAAGGATTTCATCCTGCCGGGCGGCACCGAAGCTGCTGCCCGCTGCCACCTCGCACGCACGGTAGCCCGCCGTGCCGAACGGCAGGTGGTCAGCCTGGCACGCGCTGAACAGGTTAACGACGCCGCCATCCGCTTCCTCAATCGCCTGTCGGACCTGCTGTTTGTGGTCGCGCGGGTGTTGGCCAGGGCGGAGGGCGGCAGTGAAATTCTCTGGATGCATGGTGACAAGCGCCTGCCGAAAGCGGATTGATGCCAGCCCGTAATGCGGCTTCCAGGCGCAGTAGTCCGGAACTCACCGATTGTTGAACTGGCCGTGACCGGCACGGCCCTGGCCATGCAATCAGCACTTCCAGCCCTGTGCCGTTCGCGCAGCCTGATGATTGAATCGGGCTGAAGCGTACAAAGCGCTTGCCGTGTTATTCCAACCTGGAAAAAGTCGATGGTCTACCTGGATAACGATCAGCTGCTGCAATTGCTTGACTACCCTGCGCTGATCGATGCCCTGGAGAGCGCGTTTCGCCAGGGCAATGAACCGCCTGCGCGCCTGCATTACCCGGTTCCGGAAGAATGCGTTGCCGCAGGCCACCTCCTGCTGATGCCCGCCTGGCAGGCAGGTGGAAAGATGGGGGTCAAGATCGCAACGGTGTTTCCCGGCAATGCGGCCCGCGGAATTCCCACGGTGAATGCCAGTTACCTGCTGCTTGATGCAGCCACCGGATTGCCGCTGATGATCATGGACGCCAACGAGCTGACGCGCCTGCGCACGGCTGCCGCGTCCGCCCTCGCCGCCCGCTACCTGGCCCGGCCAGATTCAAGGTCGCTGCTGGTTGTTGGAACAGGTGCCCTGTCGCCCTGCCTGATCGCCGCGCACTGTTGCGGGAGGCCCATCGAAAAAGTCCAGGTGTGGGGCCGCAGGCCCGAACAGGCCGAACGTGTAGCCAGCCTGTTTGCCGCGGCGGAGTTCCGGGTGGAAGCGGTGGCCAGTCTGCAGCAGGCGGTAAGCTCGGCGGATATCATCTCCTGCGCCACGATGGCAACCGAGCCATTGATTCACGGCGACTGGCTGCGTGAAGGCCAGCACATCGACCTGGTCGGCGCGTTCACACCCCTGATGCGCGAGGTCGATCACCAGGCCCTGCGACGCTCCGATATTTTTGTCGACACCCGTGGCGGCGCCCTGAGCGAGTCGGGTGAACTGGTGCAGGCCCTGCAAGAGGGGGTGATCACGCCAGATGATATTCGCGGGGATTTGTTCCAGCTGACGCAAGGTCGGTGCGAGGGCCGGGCAAGTGGCCAACAGATCACGCTCTTCAAATCTGTTGGGTCCAGCCTGGAAGATCTCGCTGCAGCCGAACTGGTGGCAACCCGTTTTTTTGCGCAGGAAAGCTCAAGGCAACCGGTACAGCAGCCTTGATGCAGTGCGTGCTGGACGGCAAAATAACCAGCCGACACTGAATCGCTTTTCCCCATTTGTCTGGACTGGAATTTTCACACGCAGGGAACGCAGCAACTCACGAGGGGGTACCATGCAAAACCGCTTGATCCTGGCCTTGCTGTTGGCCACATCCACCTGCCCTGTTTCCGTCCATGCCCAGGTGGCCTGCGAGTTTCCCGCTGCCTATTTCTTCGGGGCCAGCAACCTAGATACTGGCAACTTCATGAATCACCCGCACTGGGGTGCGCAGGACTGGGCGCCATTGCCTGAAAATGGTTACTGGAAGAATCGCTGGCAATCCGGGCCTGTGTGGGCTGATCACTTTGCCGAAAGGCTTGGGCTGCCACCCTCGGTTTCTTCCCAGGCGTCTTCGGAGGGCGGGAACAACTACGCGTTCGGCGCAGCCAGCACCAGTCCTCACCCGGGTGAAACGCCAGTTGATCCCTCGGACCCTGGTCATGCCTTGTACTTTTCCACCCAGATTGACCAGGCATTGGAAGATGCGGACAACGAACTGGATCCTGAAGCGATCTATGTAATTGAGATCGGCCATAACGATACCATCTACGGCCGCACTCCAGCACAGGCGCCGGCGGCCGGAGGGGTAGTGATTACGCAGATGCAGCGGCTGCGCGATGCCGGCGCCGAGATATTAATGGTCCGGTTGCTGGGCCCGGGACTCGACCCTTATGCCACTCCCTTCAACCAGGCCATTCTCAGCGGAGTCGAAACCTTGCGTGGAGGTGGCGCAACGGTTTATGTGGTCGATCACGCTGATTTCATCTATCCCTATCTGACCGTCGAGTATCTCGCATCCATTGGCATTACCCAATTCGGAGCAGGAGTGAATTGCCGCGCCAATGCAGGTTGCCAGTCCGGAGCCACAACAGCAGCGCAGAACGATGAGGTCTACGACAACGCTTATCTGTTTTTCGATACACGCCAGCACTGGAACCACAAAGTGCATGCCGATATCGCAAAGCATGCGCTGGCACAGATTCCGGACTGCGAGAATATCCTGATCGACGGGTTCGAGAGCCCTTAGTAGCGAGCCACGCTCGCGACCCGGCTGAATGTCGGCAGGATGACTGCTTCCTACCTGCCCTGCTCCAGCTCCAGGATCAGGGCATCCTTTTCCCGCCACAGCTGGTCCATCCAGGCCTGCAGATCGCCGCGGAAGTTGCGGTCACGGCGGAATTCCCGGCCACGCAGTTCCGCCGGAATCTCGCGGTTCGTGGCGCGCAATACGATGTGTGGAATCTGCCCGGAGACCAGTTCCCAGAAAGTGGGTGGTCCGGCCGTGCCACGCCCCGGATAAACCACCGTCACGTCCACCAGCCCGTCCAGCTGCTCTTCCAGGGCATAAAATACCTGGCCGATGCCGCCGATGCGCGGCTTCAGCAGGCGGACATAGGGGCTGTCACTCTCAATCCGTTTCTGTTCGGAGAACCGCGTGCCTTCGGGAAAGCTCATCATGGCTACCGGGATGTCGCGGAATTTCTCGCACGCCCGGCGGGCGTTTTCCAGGTCCTTGCCGGCCAGGCTGGGTTTTTTGCGTACCTGCTCTTTGGAATAGCGCTGCATGAAGGGAAAATCCAGCGACCACCACGCCAGGCCCATGAACGGCACCCAGAACAGCTCTTTTTTCAGGAAAAAGCGCAGCAGCGGAAGCTTGCGGTTGAAGGCGCGTTGCAGTACGAGGATGTCCACCCAGGATTGGTGGTTGCAGCTCACCGCATAGCACCCTTCGCGATCCAGGCCTGCCGGGACCTGCAGGTCCCAGTGCATGCCGCGAAAGCAGGACAGGATGGCATTGTTGATGCCGATCCAGAGCTCGACCAGGCTGGCGAGTGCATGCCGTACTTTGCCGCGCAGCTTGTCAGTTGGCGCCAGGAAACGCAGCAGTGCACCAAGCGTCACCAGGGTGGAAAGAACGATGGTGCTGAGCCCGATGCCCAGCAGCGCTGCCGCGCCTTTCAGCGCGGTGAAACCTGTTGCCATTCAGCGGCCGCGTGGGGTGTCAGCTGCTGGGAAAGGTGTACCTGGCCGTCTCCCGCACACCGCCGGTTGGCCAGCGCTGCGTGATGGTTTTGCGCCGGGTGTCGAAGGTCACCGAATCCGGGCCATAGGCATACAGGTCGCCAAACAGCGAACGCTTCCAGCCACCGAAACTGTGGTAGGCCACCGGTACTGGCAATGGCACGTTGATGCCCACCATACCCACCTTGATGCGGTCACTGAAATAACGCGCAGCTTCGCCATCGCGGGTGAAAATGCAGGTGCCATTGCCATATTCGTGCGCGTCGATCAGGTCCATGGCCTGTTGCATGTCCTCGGCGCGAACCACGCACAGAACCGGGCCGAATATCTCGTCCTGGTAGATTTTCATTTCCGGAGTCACCCG
>CBFGWJ010000200.1:0-4837 GCA_965652335.1 uncultured Gammaproteobacteria bacterium
ACGAACTCGTAATCTTTTTCTTTAAGGGTTTTTAAAACTTTTTCAGCGCTCATGTATTTTTCATCCTCGGGGTGTACCAAAATGGTTCAGACTGATTATGCACGGAACGTGCCAACTTGAGTTCGCCGGTCAAGTGCGAACTTCGCGTCTTTTGACAGCATATTGAAAGCTTTTAAGCGCATTTTGGTGGTCCTGTTCAGGTCCGGGGAATGCTCGCCAATCCAGAATGCACCACTTCGGTGCATAAAGGCATCACATTGGTGCATATACAACAGAATTCTGCACCAAAGAGGTGCGACTGGCAAGCCGGCGCTAAAAATCCGGATTCAGAACAACAGCCAGAGCAACAGCACGCCCAACGCCAGCCGGTAGAGGATGAAAGGCAGCAAACCCACTGTTTGCAGCAATTTGAGGAACGCCGCGATGCACAGCCAGCCGGCCACCGCGGCGAAGCCCATGGCCAGCAGGAACTGCTGCCAGTTGATCGGCGCTTCGCCCAGGGCGACTTTCAGGGCGCCATAGCCTCCGGCCGCGGCAATGATGGGAATGGCCAGCAGGAAGGAAAACCGCGCGGCGGCGTCGGCATTGAATCCCAGGAACCGGCCGGCGGTGATGGTGATGCCGGAACGGGAAACGCCGGGCACCAGCGCCAGCGCCTGCGCCAGGCCGATCCACAGGGCGCTGCGCCAGTTCATTTCATGAATCGTGCGCATCCTGCTGCCGAGCACATCGGCCAGCCAGAGCAGGCCGCCGAACAGGAGGGTGGTGACAGCAATAATGCGGAGGTCGCGGAGGTAAAGTTCAACCAGGTCCCGGGCCAGAAAGCCGAGAACCAGCGCCGGTATGCTGGCCAGCGCCAGGAAGCCCACCATGGATCGGGCATGCGCTTCCTGCCCGGTGCTCACCGGACGCAGGCAGGCGCCGGCCATGCCCATCAGGTCGTGGCGAAAGTAGACCAGCACGGCCAGCAGGGTTCCGAGGTGCGTGGCGACATCAAATACCAGGCCCTGGTCCTCCCAACCCAGCAACTGGCTGCCAAGGATGAGGTGCGCCGAGCTGGACACAGGCAGGAATTCGGTGAGGCCCTGGACCAGGGCCAGCACGATAATGTGCAGCAATGGCATTTTTCAGTTGGTGCTGTAGGTCACGCGGTAAATGGCGTTGGCGGCATCATCGGCGATGAGCATGGAGCCATCCGGCAACTGCATTACATCGCTGGGCCGCCCCCATTCTTCCTCGCCCTGCAACCAGCCGGTCACGAACGGCTGCATGGATTCCACCTGGCCCCGGTCATCAAAGCGGATGCGCACGATGTCATAACCCACTTTCGAGGAACGGTTCCAGGAGCCATGGCGGGCAATGAACAGGTCGCCGCGGTACTCTGCCGGAAACATCTTCCCATCATAAAAACTCATGCCCAGGGCAGCCACATGCGCGCCAAGTTCCAGGGCTGGAGGCTGGTAATCGCCACAACTCCTGCCCTGGCCAAATTCTTCATCCGGCAGGTCACCCTGGTGGCAATAGGGATAACCAAAATGCAGGCCGGCAACCGGCGCATGGTTCAGTTCGTCGGCAGGCAGGTCATCACCCAGCATGTCGCGGCCATTGTCGGTGAACCACAGCTCACCGGTATCGGGGTGGATTGCCATGCCGACACTGTTGCGGACACCGGACGCAAAAACTTCCATGCCGCTGCCATCGGCTTTCATGCGCCGAATCTCGGCGAAACCAGGCTCGTCGCAAATATTGCAGGGCGCGCCCACCGGAACATAAAGCCAGCCATCCGGGCCGAAAAGCAGGTATTTCCAGCCATGGTGGGTCTTGTCCGGAAGGCTGTCGGTCACCACCACCGGGTCAGGCGGGTTTTTCAGGCTGGATTCGATGTTGTCGTAGCGGAGGATGCGGTTGAGATCGCCGACGTACAGGGAGCCATCACGAAATTCCAGGCCGGAGGGCATTTTCAGCCCCTCAGCGATCTGCCAGATCTGGTTGGCCACGCCATCCTGGTCTTCATCGGTGACCGCGTGGATTTTTCCGGCGCTGCGCGAGCCCACAAAAATCACGCCCGAATCGCCGCGCGCCATTTGCCGCGCATTCTCTATGCCGTCGGCAAAAATGCGGATTTCAAAACCTGGTGGCATTTGCAGCAGGGCCAACTTTTGCTGCAAAGGGTCCGCTTCACCCTGCGCCATGACCAAGCACGGGGCCAAACCAGGCAGGCAGGAAACCAGGGCAATCGCGAGTGTGCGCAGCGGTTGGTTCATGAATGGGTCCTGTTCAATAGTCCGGCAACATAATGCCACAAGGGGTGCGCAAAAAAGTAAGCACAAGCGGAATGATCCAGGCTGCGAGCGCCCACGTAAACAGCGAAAACTCGTAGTTGCTGAAAATTCGGTAAGATTGGCGCGCCACGCGCGATACTCAAAAATACATGGCATTGAGTTGCCCTTGCTCATCGCTGCTTTCCAAAATGCCTTATTGATAACGACAAGGAACAGATATGAATCCAGAATCCAGCACCGCCAGCGCTCCACAAGGCTGGCTGGGGGCCGTTGAACGCATCGGCAACCGCCTGCCTGATCCCGCGGTGCTGTTCATCTACCTGCTGGTCATTGTCTGGCTGTTGTCCTGGCTGATGTCCTACATTCATTTCGATGTGGTGGACCCGCGCACGGGCGATCCATTGCGGGTTGTCAACCAGCTTTCGGGAACGGCGATTACGCAGTTCCTCACCTCACTGGTCACCAATTTCTCGCATTTCCATCCCATCGGGGTGGTACTGGTTTCCATGCTGGGCATCGGCGTGGCGGAACATACCGGGTTCATCAATACCGGGCTGCGGGCCATGCTGGCGGTGACGGCCAAGTGGCTGCTGACCCCCATGGTCATCATGGTTGGCATCGTCAGCCACACCGCCGCGGATGCCGGTTACGTGCTGGTGATTCCGCTGGGCGGCGTGATTTTCTATGCGGCCGGCCGCCATCCACTGGCCGGGATCGCAGCGGCGTTTGCAGGTGTGTCCGGCGGCTTTTCAGCCAACTTCGTACCCTCGTCACTGGACCCGATGTTGCAGGGAATCACCCAATCCGGCGCGCAGATTCTCGACCCCTCGGTGGTACTCAACCCGCTCAACAATTACTTTTTCACCATGACCTCGTCGCTGTTGATCATTGCCCTGGGATGGCTGATCACCGATCGATTTGTCGAACCGAAATTACAGCGCCAGGCGCTGCGTGAGGACATCGATATTTCACGATCCATGGACCCCCTGACGGCCGTCGAAAGAAAAGCGCTGCGCATGGCCTTGCTCTCCATGCTGGTCGGCCTGGCCATCGTCGTGGCCACGGCGCTTCCGCAGGATTCCGCATGGCGCGGCAGCACTGGGTCCCTGACCGAATTCGGCGCACCGCTGATGGCATCCATTGTGGCGCTGATCTTCGTCTTTTTCCTGTTGCCGGGCGTGGTTTATGGCGTGATTGCAGGTACCGTCAAAAGCTCCCGTGATGTAATCGAAGGCATGACCAAGGCCATGACCAGCATGGCCTATTACCTGGTGATCATGTTCTTCATTGCCCAGTTCATATACGCCTTTGGGCAATCCAATCTCGGTGTGCTGCTGGCGGTGGAAGGGGCCGCGCTGCTCAAGGCCCTGGCCATGCCTTCCGGGCTGACCATTACCGGCATTGTCATACTGACCGGAATCGTCAACCTGTTCGTTGGTTCTGCCTCGGCCAAGTGGGCGCTGCTGGCTCCCATTTTCGTACCCATGCTGATGGGCCTGGGCATTTCTCCCGACCTGGCGCAGGCTGCCTACCGTGTGGGCGATTCGTCCACCAACATCATCACGCCACTGATGCCCTATTTCCCGCTGGTGGTGGTTTACTGCCAGCGCTATGTGAAAAGCACCGGCATCGGCACGGTTACGGCAATGATGCTGCCTTATTCCCTGACCTTCATCACGCTGTGGACCGGCTTCCTGTTGCTGTACTGGTTGCTGGGTATTCCGCTGGGGCTGCAGGCCAGTTACACCTATCCATGACGGACAAGTCATTGGCCAGCGGGCTCAAGGGGACAGGGCTTCAATGAAAGCATGCAGCCTGAAATCCACTTTGATGAAGTGGGGTGGCCTGGGGTTGCTCGCAATGGCCATCGGCGGATGCAAGCCGGCGGAGCAATCACCACCGGCAACAACCGGCGAGGTTTTGCCGGCCACCATGCCCGACAGCGCTGACCGCGTATTCCTGGGCACAGCCGTGTGGACCGGGAATCCCGGCCAACCCTGGGCTGAAGCCCTGGCCATCAATGATGATGAAATCGTTTTTGCAGGCGATGAAGCGGGCGCGCGCAGCCGGATCGGCCCCGACACTGTAGTGATGGAATTGCCCGGCAAGATGCTGCTGCCCGGTTTTCACGATGCCCATGCGCACATCATGGCCGGTGGCGGCACCCTCAACCGTTGCGACCTGCAGGACTCGCGCTCTCCGGACAAACTGAAGGAACTGTTGCACCAGTGTGCCCGCGACAGGAATTATGCCGCGGATGAATGGGTCATCGGCAGCCGCTGGCCACTGGCAGCCTTTGAGAACGGCGCGCCAAACAAAGCCTGGCTGGATGAGGCCTTCGGTGACCGCCCGGCTTATTTCGTGGATTCATTCGGCCACAATGCCTGGGTCAGCAGCCGTGCCCTGCAGATCTCCGGCATCGACATGTTCACCACTGACCCGGAGGGTGGCGTGATCGTAAAGGACGCCAATGGCCAGCCCACCGGTACTCTGAGGGAAGACGCCATGGGGCTGGTGGCACAACACATACCAGCCGCCAGCAACGAAAAGCTGGG
>CBFGWJ010000201.1:0-4820 GCA_965652335.1 uncultured Gammaproteobacteria bacterium
ATCATCAGGCCGATGGTGCGCCTGATTTCGTCGATGGCAAAAAACGCCGGGTTGTTGGCCGACACCAGGTCGCCACCGAGCTCGCTCAGCACCAGGTCGACCCGGGCGGCCGCCATGCGGTGGTAAATGCGTGGAATGCGCTGCTGGAACAGCCCGGTGGAACCATGCGTTGTAATCAGGCCGGCATCGATCTGGTCCAGCACCAGCGATGCGCCATGCTCGCGGTACTGAACGCCGTCCAGGCCGCCACCCGTACCGGTGGCCTTGATGGCGCCCAGCCGCAGGCCGCGGTTGCTGAGTTCCTGTATGAGTTTGCTGCACAGCACGGTTTTGCCGGCCTCGGAGGAACTGGCCGCGATGATCAGCCCCGGCGGAATGCCACCTGGCGCAGGCGCCGGCACCGCCGCCTGTTCGGCGAAATCATTGACATTGCGGTTCCTGCCAACGGCATCCTGTACCAGGCCGCCGCAGACAAACCCGGCCGAGTGTTCCGGCTTCAGCGCCGAACTGGATTCATTGTCGCTGAGCAGGCAACCCACCAGGCCACTTTCGCCGCCCACCCAATGCAAGCTGGCACTTTCGTTGATTTCCACGCCGTGCGGCGGAATTTCCGCGCACACATGGGTGGACGAATCGCGCGAGCCCAGCACGGCCAGCACCGGAGTGGGCCGGTTGATGTGGCGGATTTGCAGGGCCTGGTCCAGCAGGCGCAAGGGCTGGTCGGCACTGGCCTGCACCCAGCCATACACCAGGTCGCCGTCGTGGCCGGTTCCGGACGCGATTCGGGAATCCGTCGGAAACGGTTGCGCCCGCACATTGGCGCAGATCACGGGCGGCTCGGGCAGGTCGAGAAAATTCAAAGCCTTTCCACGTCCCGGCAAGTCCTTCCGCCTGTGCAATTCAGGGGTTTCACAACAGGGTTGCGACCAGCGCCGCGATGGCTGCCAGTGCCAGTACGAGCAGGGCGGGTTTGAGCCAGGGGCGTGCGGCTGTTTCGGGTTTTCCGCCGTCTGCCGCAGCGGTGGTTCCGGCCGTCGATTCGGCAACGGCCGGCGCAGTACTTTCGGCTGTCGTCGCAGCCTGGGCGGTGAACTTGCGTGAATGCAGGCGCGGGGCGAAATCGGGGCAGGATTGTACAAACCAGCTGTCCTCGTTGTCCAGGCCCAGCCGGTGCCGCAGCATGCCGATGGAGCGCAGGGTCAACACAGTGCGCTGGTAGGCTGCCCGGCGCCGCTCATTCAGCAGAATCTGTGCGGCTGCTTCGAGTTCCGGTTTGGCCTCGATGGCTGCCTTGATGTCGGCAGCGTTGGCTTCGGGGTCGATACCCAGTTGCAGGAAATGATCTTGCATAGCCGTTCAGCCCTTCAGCAGCCAGTAGGCCTGCTGGATTTTCCTGAAACGGGAATTGGCCAGCGAGACCGCCGCTTCGCCCATGGCCTCGACGCGGCTGACCTCGAAAATGGACGCCAGGCGTTCATAGGCCTGCTCGATATCCTGCTGGCTGGCATTGAGGCTGACACCCAGTACCGACCTGGCCTGGCCGAAGGACATCTGCCCGGAAGCAGCGCCGGTTTCTGGTGTGTTGCCCTGGTCTTCCCCGGCCTCCACCGATTGGCCCTGCAGTTGTTGCCACCACTCCGGGTCGCTGGGGTCGCCCGGTTCGTCCATCGGCCTGCCGGTCACGGCCTGGAAGCGTTTCTCAAGGCTGCCGAGACCCAGGTGCAGGGCATCGGCGTAGAACCGCAGGATGTGGTTTTCCGCCACCGCGATGTCGCGGTCAATCATGGACATGGCGATGGCCATATCCAGGAATGCCAGGCGCAATTCGCGGCTTTCCTGCGCCACCATGCGGATCGCCTTTTCGATGCTGCCGAGGTCGGCGCTGCGGATCACCGCCAGGAATTCATCATTGGTGATGCTGTGCGTGCGGTCCGGGAAGTGCGAGTTGAGGAATTCCAGCTCGGCTTCCTCCAGCTTGCCGTCGCTGGCCGCCACCCACAACAACAGCAGTTTGACGCAACTTTCCAGCTTGGCCCGGTGGTCCTGCGGCATGCCTGCCAGCTTGGAGGTTCCAATCGACATTTGGTTTGCGCGCGCCCGTCCAACGGCTGATTGCTCGAAGTGGGCACTACTTAAAAGCAGATTGGCTTTCAGGTCAAGCGGCGGACCGGAACCGGGATATGACCCGGCTGGTGTGGCGAAAGGCAAAAAAATCCTGCCCAAAGTGTAATCCCCCGTTGCTTTGCGGGTAGAATCTGCCCTTCGATTAAACGGATCTTGGCATGGGCAGCGGCCCATCATCGGCACGAATCTGCTGGCGGAATCACTCGTTTTGCTCACTCTGTTCAAAAACGCGGAAGTCTACACTCCGGACTATTTTGGCCGTGGCTGCGTGCTGGTGGCCGGCGGTCGGGTGGTTTACCTGGGTGAGCAGGTTCCGCAACTCGATGCGCTGCTGAATGCCGAAATCGTTGACCTGGACGGCGCCTCGCTGGTGCCCGGCCTGGTGGATGCGCATGTGCACATCACCGGCGGCGGAGGCGAGAACGGCTTCGCCACCCAGGCGCCGTCGGTGCCGCTCAGCCAGTTCACCCGCCATGGCGTCACCAGCGTGGTGGGCCTGCTGGGCACCGATGACATTACGCGCAGCACGTCCAATGTGCTGGCGCGCGTGTACGCGCTGCGCGCCGAAGGCCTGTCCGCCTGGTGCTGGACCGGCGGTTACCACGTGCCGCCCACCACTTTCAGTGATTCGGTGTCGCGCGATGTGGTGAATGTCGAGCCCATCATCGGCCTGGGTGAGCTGGCCATATCCGATCACCGCTCCAGCCAGCCGACGTATGACGAATTGCTGCGCCTGGCTGCCGAAGTTCACGTGGCGGGCTTGCTGACCCGCAAGGCGGGCGTGCTGCACCTGCATCTCGGCGATGGCCGGCGCGGCCTGGAACTGGTGCGCCGCGCCCTGGCCGAAAGCGAGCTGCCACCACGCGTGTTCCATCCCACCCACGTGAACCGCAACAAGGCCTTGTTTGAAGAAGCCTGCGAACTGGCCCGACGAGGCGTGACCATCGATGTCACGGCTTTTCCGGTGGACCCCATCGAGGACGCCTGGTCGGCGGCGGATGCCTGGGAGCGTTATCGCCAGAAGGGCTGCCCGGCGGCGCAATTCACCATCAGCTCCGATGGCGGCGGCTGCCTGCCCACGTTTGATGCGCAGGGCGAGCTGGTGCGCATGGAATTCGCCAGTTCCGCCGGATTGCCGGAAACCGTGAAGGATCTGCATCAGCGCGGCCATGCCCTGCAAGACATCCTCCCGGCCATGACCAGCAATGTCGCCGGCCTGCTGCGGTTGCGCAGCAAGGGCCGGATAGCACCGGGCCTGGATGCCGACCTGGTGGTGCTGGATGGCGATTGCCAGGTAAATGATGTAATGGCAATGGGGCGATGGATGGTGCGGTCCGGTGAAGTCACGCAGTACGGCACTTTTGAACAGGACAGCCCTGAATAAGTCCAGGCATGGTCAGGGCAAAGCCCAGCCACGAACCAGCCATAAACCAGGAACAGGAATTTAATGCCAGCAACTCCCCAGCACTCCAGCGCCCGAGGCTTCATCATTCCCATCGGTGGCGCGGAAAACCGCTCCATCGTGAAGAAGCCACGCATTCACAAACGCTTCGTCAAACTTTGCGGTGGTAAGGATGCACGCATCCTGGTGATTCCCACGGCTTCCGAAGTGAACGAAACCGGGCCGATGTACATGGAACTGTTCAAGGACCTGGGCGCCAAATCCATGTGCACGCCGATCGAGCAGCGCGAGGACTGCTTTGACGAGGAAACCTTGCGGGTTTTAAGCAAGGCCACCGGCATTTTCATCACCGGCGGAAACCAGCTGCGCCTGTCGACCATTCTCGGAGGCACGCCGGTGGCGCGGCTGATCCGCAAGCTGAATTCAGAAGGCGTTCATGTGGCCGGCACCTCGGCCGGGGCGGCGATTGTGTCCGAGCACATGATCGCCGGTGGCCGCAGCGGCGCGTCACCACGTGAGAGCGGGGTGGAACTGGCGCCGGGGCTGGGCCTGACCAACCGGGTCATTGTCGACCAGCATTTCAACCAGCGCCAGCGCATGGGTCGCCTGCTGGCGGCTTTGTCGTTCAATCCTTTCGCCTGCGGGCTGGGGATCGACGAAAACACGGCGGCGTTCATTGGGCCGGATGGGATGTTCGAGGTGGTGGGCACGGGCACGGTAACGGTGGTGGATCCGGCTGACCTCAAGCACTCGTCGATGAGCCGGGTGCGCAAGGCGGAGGCGGTCACGCTGATCGGCCTCAAGCTGCACGTGCTGGCGGAAGGCGCGCGCTTCAACATCGAGACCCGCGAGGCGTTTCCCGACTAACCTTCTTTTTTTGCCAGAACGCCTTCGAATTTTCCCTGCCCCGGTCCCGTAAGCAAGCCCGTTGGCGGTAAGGGCCTCCGGGCCTGGATTCTGCTAGCCATGGTTTCCGACCCCAGGCGGGTGAAGCCCTTCCTGTCCCCGAGTCCGCCGCCCTGCGGGTGCTGTGGGAGGCAGCCATGCTGCCGACCCTATCGCGAGCATGGCTCGCTCCTACAATCAATCCAGTAGCTTTCGGGAAGATTCACCCTGTGCCCTCGACCGCCGGTCACCGTGACTGCTCGGCGGCTACCAGGGGCCAGGAAGGGCATCACCCACCCGGGGCCTGCCGAACTAGGACGCTGGGAAAGCCCGATGGGGGTAAGGGCTTCCGGTCCAGTTGGACGCAGCCGATTTGTGCAGGGATGCACACAGATCGCGGAGTGCAGGA
>CBFGWJ010000202.1:0-4816 GCA_965652335.1 uncultured Gammaproteobacteria bacterium
GCTGCATCCACTGGCGCGGCATCTCGTCCAGGTAGAGTTCCTCCCGTTTGCGTGCGCCCCAGTAGAGGTAAATCTCGCGCTGGTCGCCTTGTTCCAGCAGGTTCTCGATCATGGACTTGAGCGGTGCGAAACCGGTGCCGCCGCCCAGCATGATCATGGGCCGCTCGGGCGCATCGTTGCGCACGAAGAAATTTCCCAGCGGGCCTTCGAAGCGGATGATGTCCAGCTCCTGCAGGGTGTCGAACACGTAACTGGTGAAATCACCGCCTTCCACATGGCGAATGTGCAGCTCGAATTCATCCTCCAGGCTGGGGCAACTGGCGATGGAAAACGCCCGGCGCTTGCCGCCCTGCAGCAGCACATCCACATACTGCCCGGCGAGGAATTGCAGCCGCTGGTTCTTGGGCAGTTTCAGCCGCAGCCGCACCACGTTGGGTGACAGCCGGGACTTTTCGACGACCCGGGCCGGCAGCATGCGGACTTCGATATCGCGCACCGCTTCGATTTCGCGCACCTGGATGATGAGGTCTTCCAGCGGTTCGGCCTGGCACATCAACGCCTGGCTCTGGGCGAAGTCATCGCGGGTCAGCGCCAGCGGTGGATGGAAGGGATAATGAACCTCGCCTTCGAGCACCTTGCCTTTGCAACTGCCGCAGGTGCCGTTCTTGCAGGAATAGGGCAGCATTACGCCCTGGCGCAACGCCGCCGTGAGAACGGCTTCTCCTTCCCGGACAACGAAACTGCGTTCGCCGTTGGCCAGGCTGACCTTGAATTGCTTCACTGCTTTTCACCCTAAAAGGGTCTATTGTCGCTGATACCGCGGTGGAATTGAAAACCCCGGCCAGGATTCAGCCAAGTCCGCTGCTGTGCTAGGCTTGCGCGTCGCGAAATTCCTTCCCGGAAAAACGGTATGGGCTTCATTTGAAAGACAAATCATCCAAAATGGAGAATAGCATGAGCGGCCCAAACGTGAGCCTTGCGCCAGGCCCTGAGGCGGCGCCGGGATGTTGATGAAAGCCCTCCGCTTGCTGCTGCGCCTGCCGCTGTTGCTGCTGCACCTGCTGGTGGCCCTGCCCATCACCCTGATGGCTTCGATACCGCCCCTGCCGCGTATCCGGCTGTTCGGCCGGCCACTGGATGTGATCATGGAATCCTGGTGGACGGCCACGGCCTGCCGGATTTTCGGCCTGCGGATCGAGATCAGCGGCGCAGTTGAGGATACCCCAAGCCTGGTGGTGGCCAACCATATTTCCTGGCTGGATGTTCCGCTGCTCTACAGCGTGGCGCCCATGGGTTTCGTTTCCAAGGCGGAAGTGGATCGCTGGCCTGTGCTGGGTTTCATTGCCCGCCACGGCCACACGCTGTTTCACGATCGTGGCTGCCATGATTCCGCGCGTACGGTGCTGGCGGCCATGATCGAGCGTTTGCAGCATGGCGAGCGGGTAACGATATTTCCCGAAGGGGGCATACTGGACGGCGAACACATCAAGCCTTTCCATGCGCGCATGTTCGCGGCCGCGGCGGACAGCGGCGCGCCGGTTCAGCCCATGATGCTGCGTTATGTGAAGGACGGGCGGCATTACCGGGACATCCGGTTCCGCCCCGGAGAGAGCTTCATCGCCAACTTTTTCCGATTGCTGACCCAGCCTTCACGGCTGGCTGAAGTGGCCATCCTGCAGCCGCTGCCTTCCGCGGGCCGGCCGCGCAAGGAGCTGGCCAACACCGCCTGTGCGGCGGTGGCGGAAGCCTATGACGAGGGCCTGTTGCGGTGAAACGGCGGCTTGAGGGCTTTGTGCCACCACGCGGACTGCGCAGCCGGCACACGCAGTCACTCATCAGCAGCAGCCCGCTGCGGCGGCAGATCGTGTGGCGGAGGTCGCAATCCCTGCGCGCGGCGCAGCACCCGCTGTTGCTGAACGGCGGCGATGGCGTGCGGCTCGAAGGATACCTTTCCAGCCAGCCGCAGGGGCGCAGCCGCGGGCTGGCGGTGCTGCTGCACGGCTGGGAAGGCAGCGTGAATTCGAATTACATCCTGTCCAACGGCGCGCGCCTGTTTGCCGCCGGCTTTGACGTGTTCCGGCTCAATTTCCGCGACCATGGCGATACCCACCACCTCAACCCGGGTATGTTCCATTCCAACCGGCTGGATGAGGTGGTGAATGCCCTGGCTGACCTGCAGAACCAATTGCAGGCGAGCCACTGGCTCCTGGCCGGCTATTCGCTGGGCGGGAATTTCGCCCTGCGCGTGGCGCTGCAGGCGCCCGCCACCGGCCTGGAAATCCGCCGAGTGGTGAGTGTCTGCCCGGTGATCGACCCGGCGCGGGCGCTGGATGCGATGGAAAACGGCCACTGGTTCTACCAGCGCTATTTCGAGCGCAAGTGGTCGCGTTCACTGGCCATCAAGCAGAAGTGCTTTCCGGAACTGTATGGCAACGATGAACTGATCCGGCAACGCAGCATTCGCGAGCGCACCCACTACCTGGCCACGCAGTATGCCGGCTTTCCTGATTCCGAGGCCTATTACGACGGCTATTCCATCGCCGGCCAGCGCCTGGCGCCACTGGCCATTCCGGCCACCATCCTGACCTCGGCCGATGATCCGGTGGTGCCGGTGGAGGATTTCAACGGCCTGCCGGATCTGCCACAGCTGGATATCCTGGTCAGCGACTATGGCGGGCATTGCGGCTTTCTCAAAAACTGGAAACTGGAAAGCATGGCTGAAGACCTGATACTTGACCTGGCGGAAAGGCAGGCAGGATACGGGTTTCCGGACGTGAAACAGGTAACATACGCGCATGATTGAAGAAGCCCTGCAACACCTGAAAAGCGGGAATTTCGCCGCCGCCGAAGCCCTGTACCGGCAAATGCTGGCCGACGAACCGGAAAACCCCGAAGTGCTGTACATGCTGGCCCTCAGCCGGCAGGGGCAGAACGATCTCGATGCGCCGTTGGAACTGCTGGGCAAGGCCATTCGCGTGCAACCCAAAAACCCCACCCTGCATCACACGTTGGGCATGATCCAGCTGCAGCGGCGTGACCTGAACGATGCCGAGCGTTCCTTTCATACCGCAGTCGGCATCGACCCCAACTTCGCCGCGGCGCAGAACGGCATCGCCGCCGTGGAGCTGGCCCGTGGCCGTTTTGCCGCTGCCGAGCAGACTTTGCGCAAGGCGCTGCGCGCTGAACCGGACAACCCGCAGGTGCTGCTGAACATGGGCATTGCCATGCTGGAGCAGGATCGCCCCACCGATGCCGTTTCCTGGCTGCAACGCGTCATCGACCAGCAGCCGGAAAATCATTTCGCGCTGTTCCACCTGGGCCGGGCTTTTCTGGCCCAGGGAAACGCCGGATTCGCAGCCGGCGCTTTTGAGAAGGCGGCGAAACTGCAGCCGCAATCCGCCGAAACCGTGGTCTTGCTGGCCGAGGCGCAAAGCCGCAACCAGCAACATGAAGAGGCCGCCCGCAGCTACCGCCGCGCCCTGGACCTTGGTGTGGAAAACGTGAAAACCCTGGCAGGCATGGCCCGGGCCCTCACCGCCCAGGGCCGCCACCGTGAAGCCGAAGGTGCTTACCTGCGGGCCCTGCGCCTGTCTTCCGGTGCCGAATTCGAGGAAGTGCTGCTGGATTTCGCTACCGACCTGCTGCAGCAGCAACGGCACGATGAAGTGATCCAGCGCCTGCAGGGGCGCTTTGAAGACGACATTGAGCAGGCCCGGAATCCGGCCCGCCTGACCCGCATCCTGGCCCGGGCCAAACTCGACAGCGGGGATGCCGTGGCCGCGCGTGACCTGTTGCGGCCGCTGTTGGCGGGTGGCGCGCCGGATGACGAGGCGCGGCTGCTGCTGGCCCGGGCGCTGCGCCAGGCCGGCGAAAAGGAAGCCGCGCAGGCGCAGCTGGACCGGCTGTTGCAAGGTGATGAACCTCCGGTGGATGCACTGCTGTTTGCGGCGGGAGAGCAACTGGCCGATGGCGACCTCAAGGGTGGCATCGAACGCCTGCGTGGCGTCCAGCGGCGCCATGACCTCAGTCACCAACAACGTCAGCGCGCGGTGGGCATGCTGGCCAACGCGCTGCACCAGGCTGGAGAGTACCAGTCGGCCTGGGAACAGTATCTCGGGCTGGACCCGCAGGTGGCGGACGTGATGCGCCTGCCGCAGGAAAAAGCCCTGCAACTGGAGCAGGACCAGCCGGCTGAAACCGCCATGGATCGCGAAGTGGCCTGGTCATGGCCGCCGCAACCACTGGATGACGGCCGGCCGGAGCCGGTGTTCCTGGTCGCCTGGCCGGGTACGGGGCGGAAACGTCTGCTGCAGGCGCTGGGTGCGCACAGCCAGATTCTTGCGGTGCAAGACAAGATGGCCACCCAGCAGGAACGCCGCCTGCTGATTTCCCACCCGCGAGGGCGCGAGCCGTTGAACAAGCTGACGGCGGCGCAAATCCAGCTGGCGCGGCGCAAATACTGGAAAAGCCTGCGCCGGGTGGCGCCGCATGCCGGCGAACAGCTCACCATCGATGCCTTGTGGTTGCAGGTGGAAGCATTGCCGACGATTTATCGCCTGTTCCCGCAGGCGCGGGTGATCGTGCTGTCGTCCGATCCACGCGACCTCGCACTGGCCTGGCTGCAAGCTTCGTACCGCGACCCCGAGGGCATGGCCCGCCGTTACCTGCAACAGGCTGCGTTGCTGCAGCGTTGCCAGGAAGGCGTGCCGCTGAAATACATTGAAGTTTCCGCCGAACGCCTGCAGGCCAGTACGGCCAACAGCCTGCGCGACCTGGTCAGCGCCCTGGGGCTGGCCTGGGAAGGCGCCGTTGAAGA
>CBFGWJ010000203.1:0-4799 GCA_965652335.1 uncultured Gammaproteobacteria bacterium
CCGCTTATCTTTCCGGCCTGTCGGCTGTAGCGCGCACCACCATGGAGGCGGCGCTGCGAAACCCGGCGCCGGCGGCAGCGGCCGCGCCTGATGACGCGAGCGCCTGGCAGGATATCCAGGCCGATATCGAAAGCCGCGCGCAGGTAGCCTGCGACCGGGCCCGGGAACTCTGTGTGCCCGGACTGGAAGCCCGGCGATTTGGTGGTATGGAAGCCACCCTGATTGTCCCCCGGTCCTTGGAGGCCGAGCAGCCATCCGTGATTTTCCTGCACGGTGGCGCCTACGTCGGCTTTTCCGCCCGCGCTTCGCTGTTCGCCAGCATACCGCTGGCCGACACGCTGGGTCGCAGGCTGGTTGCGCTGGATTATCCGCTGGCGCCCGCATCGCGATTCGAGGCCACGGTTGCGGCAACCGCTGCTGCCATTACCGGTGTAATGGAAGAATTGGGCGACTGCTACCTCATCGGCGATTCGGCCGGCGGCGGGCTGGCGCTGGCCGCCACCAACCAGCTGCTGGCCAGGGATTTGCCGGCGCCGAAGGCCCTGGCGCTGACTTCGCCCTGGACCGACCTTTCCTGCAGCGGTGACAGCCATATCACCCTGCGGGACCACGATCCGTTGCTGGATGCCGAACACCTGGCCATCTGTGCCAAAACGTATGCCGGTGAAGCATTGCAGCACCCGCTGGCTTCGCCGCTGTTTGCGGCATACAAGCCGGACTTTCCGCCCACGCTGATTCTCTGCGGCTCGAGGGAAATCCTGCTGTCCGATTCGCTGCGTCTGCACCAGCGCCTGCTGGCCGCCGGTGCCGAGGCAGAGCTCCAGGTGTTCGACGGCCTGCACCACTCCTTTCCCACCGTGACGCCAAACACACCTGAGGCAGTGACGGCCCGCCAGCGAATCAAGAACTACCTGGAGCGTTACCTGTGAACCATCGCCACACTGCCGCTTTCCTGGCGGGTTGGATACTGGCCTGCCCGAATTCGCTGTGGGCCGTGGAGCCCGCAACCACTGGCCCTGTGTCCAGCTTTGAGGTTATTACACCCTGCCCCTTCGAGGCCGCGGCCGAGGTTCCGCCGGAACGGTTGTTGTGTGGATACCTGCAAGTACCGGAAAACCGGAGTCGCAACTCCAGCGTCCTGCTGAAGCTGCCGGTGGCCGTGATCCGCACCACCAGCCAGGACCCAAAGCCGGACCCGGTGATTTTCCTGGCAGGCGGGCCAGGCGCTTCACCGACTTCCAGCGCGCACAGCTTCAACCTGTTCGCCGGCCATGCGCTCGGCAAGGACCGCGACTTCATCCTGTTCACCCAGCGTGGCGCCCTGATGACCGAGCCCGCATTGCGCTGTGATGAACTGCGCGATGCCCGCGCCAGCATCTACACCAAGGACCAGACGCTGGCGGAAAGGGATGCGGAAATCACCCGGGCTGCCACCGCCTGCCTGCGCTCGTTGCGCGACCAGGGCCGGGACCTGTCGGGCTACTCGGCGGTGGAAAACGCGCATGACCTGCGCGATTTGCGCCTGGCGCTGGGCATTGAGGACTGGAACCTGCTGGCGGTGTCCTACGGCACGCTGATGTCGCTGGAAGCGGCCCGGATCGATCCTGAAGGCATCCGCAGCATGGTGCTGGATTCCCTGGTCTCGCTGCAGAGCGACCTGTTCATGTCCGAAGCCAACCGCAACTTTGCCTACGGCCTGGGGCGGGTGCTGCAAAGCTGCGCCGACGACGCGGATTGCCAACGGCAGTTTCCCGGCTTGCCAGGGAAGCTCAAGCTGTTGCTGGAACAGCTGAAGCTGCAACCGGTTACCGTGAACGTGGCCGCGGGTGGTGAACGTCGCCAGGACATCATCGTCAACTGGCACGATTTTCTCGGCCTGGTGCACTGGATGCTGTACAACGCCAGGACGGTGCCGCTGGTTCCGCTGCTGATCGATGAGACACTCAACGGCAGGTTGGAGTTACTGACACAGCTGGCGGAGCGGGTTTTTCCGGCGCCCGCCAATGCCGGCGACAGCGCGGCCGGGGCCTTTTTCGCCATCGTCTGCCAGGACCAGTACACGCGTCGCAGCCTTGGTCGAAACCTTGGTCGCAACCCCTTGCCGCGCGCTGAAGCCGCGTACGACGGGTTTGCCATCACCAGTTTCATGGAAGCCGTCTGTTCTGATCCGGACTTCAGTTATGGAGAGACACCGGAACGCCCACTGTTCCGTTCCAGCATACCCACGCTGTTGCTGTCGGGTTACTTCGACCCGATGACGCCTGATATTTACGCTGAGCAAACCGCCAGCCTGCTGGACAATCACGCGGTACTGAGCATACCGGACTACGGCCATTCAACGCTGAGTGGATACACTGCCTGCCAGACCGAAGTTGCCGCGTCATTCCTCGATGACCTGCAACCGCAAGCGGATCGTCCCTGCCTGGCGGACCTGCCCGGAGTCGAGTTTGTGTTGACGACGGAACAGGCGCGGCAACAGTTCGGCGCGCAGTAGCGGCTGTTCTCCAGGAGCCCAGGCACCCGGCCGGCGGCCATTCCTTCAACCCGCCGGGAATCCTTCTGGTTCCGGCGGGCCCTGCTGCGGGAAAGTCAGAAAGATACACACACCGGGGCTTGCACACGCAGCACCGCTTCCTGCTGGAACTGCAATTTGTAGGACTCCATGATTTCGACCACAGCTGCATTGCGCTCCGCCTCCCCGGCATGCAACAGGCTGAGCACATAAGAACCTTCCTGGACGATCTCCCCCGTGTTCATGCGCCATTGCCCATAGGCGGGCCAAGCCGTCAGCCCCTGCGGGAAACGCGGCGTGACCACCGTCTCCACGAAACCCTGCCAGTCTTCATCGCTGACTTCACCATCGGGCGTGTCGGTGCCGAAATAAAGCATTTCATTGATGAACTGCTGCTGCCCGGCGGTGCAACGCTGCGCCATCGGTACCGCGCAGGCACCAAGGCCCAGTGTCAGCAGCGCCAGCGCAACGATGGTGCGCAAATATTTTCCGGAGTTCAGTGGGTCGATTTCAGTTCTCCTCCTGCAATGGGTTCGTGCAGGTTCCGCAGGGTTGATCCAGCGAAGAATTCACAGCCTGATGAAGTATGGTATGACCATCAGGACACCACCGGTTACCACCAGCCACAAAGTACTGCTCACAAAGTAGGGAAAAATCATCAGGGCCAGCCCGCAAGCCAGGGGTATGGCAGCCCGCTGTTTCTTGCCGTAAACAAAGTAGCCCAATCCGATGGAGCCGAACAGCAAGCCCCACAACATCCACGCTTCATTCATGCTTTGTGTCCAGGCAATCCCGCGACTGCTTCCATCGTTAATCTTACACGCCCCAGCCTGCGGTGGCTGGCAAGCCAGGCAGGCATCGGGCAACATGACCACCAGTTGCCGGTAACCGGTGTCGATTTTCGTACAAGGAGTCCATCATGACGCGCCCGCTGCTGCTCGCATTCTTTGCCGCCATCGGATCAATGCTGTTCAGCCTGGCGGTATTCGCTGAAGCACCTGAACCGGTGGCTTTTGAAAACGTCACTGTCGTTCCCATGGACTCCGAGTGCCATCTGGCGGGCCAGACGGTGCTGGTGGAGAACGGCCGGATCACCGCAATGGGGCCAGCCGAAGCAACTCCGGTTCCCGACGGTTACACACGGGTTGACGGCACCGGCAAGTACCTGCTGCCCGGCCTCACCGAAACCCATGGCCACCTGCCATCGGGCAGCGCCGCGCCGGAGATGGTGGACCGGGTGTTGCAGCTTTATGTGCTCAATGGCGTGACCACTGTGCGCGGGATGCTGGGCCATCCAGCGCAGCTCGAATGGCGGCAACAGGCGGCCGGCTGGCAGCGGTTGTCACCGCAGCTGGTGCTGGCCGGACCTTCGATCAACGGCAACAGCGCTCCCACGCCGGAAGTCGCGGTACAGATGGTGGAAGACCAGAAAGCCGCCGGCTATGACCTGCTGAAGATACACCCCGGCGTTTCGCTGGCCACTTTCAACGCCATGGCCGAGGCCGCGCGCCGCGCGAATATTCCCTTTTCCGGGCATGTGCCGCTGGATGTGGGCGTGCAGCGCGCCATCGAAGCGGGCTACGCCAGCATCGATCACCTCGATGGCTACCTGGAAGCGCTGATCGCCGATGGCGCCCCGGTCACTTCGGCCGACACCGGCTTTTTCGGGCTGGGGCTGGTGGATCATATCGACAATGACAAGCTGGCTCCGCTGGTGCGAGCCACCCGCGAGGCCGGTGTTTACGTGAATGCCACCGAAACGCTGATGCAAACCCTGGCTGGCGATGGCCAGCCCGCGCAAATGCTGGCCGATGCCTCCATGGCGTGGTGGCCCGAGGACGAAGTGGAGCGCTGGGCCGGCTCCGTCACCAGCCTGCAGGAAACCCCGGGCGTAACCGCCGACCAGCGCGCCCGTTTTCTCGAACTGCGCTTCTGGCTGATCCGCTCGCTGCATGAAGGCGGCGTGGGCCTGCTGCTCGGCTCGGATGCGCCGCAGATCGGCAACGTGCCGGGATTCTCCTCCTTGCGCGAACTCGAATTGATGGTTGAAGCGGGATTGTCGAATTTTGAAGCGCTGGCCACCGGCACGCGCAATGTCGGCCAGTACCTCGGCGAACCGGAATTCGGCACCATTGCCGTTGGCCACCGCGCTGACCTGCTGTTGCTCGATGCCGACCCGTTGGAGGATGTCAGCAACGTTCGCCGGCAGGCGGGAGTGATGGTGAATGGACGATGGCTGCCCGGAACAGAGATTGCGGCACGGTTGGCGGAGCTGAAGCTGCGCTGA
>CBFGWJ010000204.1:0-4798 GCA_965652335.1 uncultured Gammaproteobacteria bacterium
GGGCTGATCATTCTGGTGGGCGCCGGGCTGGCCTGGTATTTCGTCAACGTGCGCCTGGACAGCATGATCGAAAGCCGGCTGGAACGTGCCGCCACCACCTCGCTGGGGAACCATGTGGAGGTGGGTGGCGTTGAAACCGACCTGCGCAAAGGCACGCTGAATGTGCGGGAAATATCCGTGGCCAATCCGCCCGGCTACAAGAACCCTTATGCCATGCGCTTCACTGGCGTGGAGGCGGCGGTTGATTATGACACGCTGGAAATCCGCCGGGTGGTGATCGACCGGCCGGAGTTCCTGATCGAGGAGCTCGGTGGCACCACCAACTTCCAGCAGATGCTGGATGCCATGGAAGCCGGCGAATCGCCGGTTCCCGCGGCGGAAACGTCGGCGCCCGAACCGGAAATCACCATCCGGCACTTTCGCATAGACGGAGCACGCGCGGGTTTTGAGTCGCAAGCGCTGGACCGCTACACCGATCTCAAAGTCGATGCCATCGAGATGAACGACCTCAGGGGTACGCCCACGGAACTGGCGAACCAGATCGGCCGTGAGGTGTTGAGAGAACTCAGTTCGGAAGCCGGCATGGCGATGCTGGAAGCACAGGCACGCAAGAAAGCCGGCGACCTTGGCAGCAAGGTGAGTGAATCGCTGGACAGCATTTTCGGCAAGGACGAGGAAACGGAAGATCCACCGGACAGCCAGAACTGAGTTCCGGGTTGGGTACTGATGCAATCAGAATGAGAGCCCGCCGGATGGCGGGTTTCTTTTTACGGGGAAAAGACAGGCAATGTTGAAGAAAAACACATGGGTCACATGGGCGGTGCTGCTGGTGGCTGGTGCCGGTGCGCAATCTGCGGCGCAGGCTGCGGCGCGGAATGTGCCTGAGCTGAATCCGGCCTGCGTGATGCAGATGGCGAATGAGGCTTCCGCGGGAACCACCCTGGCGGAAGTGCGGCAGCGCTGCCAGGTAGTGGCCGGCGAGGAAGGAACCAGGCCCATTCACGAGCAACCCGGCATGGGCACGGTGGAGAAGCGGCTGGAAGCCGAGGATGACTCGGTGCTGCGGCCATTCAGCCTGATGACCCACAAGCCCAATTACGTGCTGGCGGCAGCCTACAACTCTGAGGGCTGGGCGGACCGCGTGCTGGAACAGGATTCCTCACAAACCACCAGCTACGAAGACTACGAAGCGCAATTCCAGGTGAGCATCAAGGTGCCGCTGGGCATCGGCCTGTTCAGTGACCGGGTGGATGTGTATGCCGCCTACACCAACCGGTCATTCTGGCAGGTTTACGATCATGTCGATTCGGAGCCTTTCCGTGAAACCAACCACGAACCGGAAGCCTGGCTGCAGATGAAGAATGACTGGACGGTGTTCGGCTTCAGGAACTCCATCAACAGCATCGGCATCGTGCACCAGTCGAATGGCCAGAGCGGCGACCTGTCGCGTACCTGGAACCGGCTGTACGGCAATTTCGTGTTTGAAAAAGGCGATTGGGCGCTGAGCTACAAGCCCTGGGTGTGGATTTTCCAGGAGTACGGCGAGGTGGACAATCCGGATATCGACGATTACATGGGGCACGGCGAATTCCGCGCGGCTTATGCCCACGGCGGCCATGTGATCACCGGCATGATCCGCAACCAGTTCGAGAGCGGCTTCGACCGCGGCGCGGTGGAACTGAGCTGGAGTTTTCCGGTGTTCGACTATCCCTACCTGAAAGGCTACGTGCAATATTTCAACGGCTATGGCGAAAGCCTGATCGACTACAACCGCAAGGTAAACCGGATTGGCATCGGCATTTCCGTCACAGACTGGCTGCATTAGGACTATTGGCGTTATGGCCCGGGCCCGCAACAGGCATTACGCAACAGCCGCCTGCCTGACATTGACCTTGCTGGCCAGCCCGGCCGCGGTGGCGGACGGGACGGACTTCAGCAACATGCACTGGGCTTTCTCGGCATTTTTCGGCAGCGGCTGGTACGAGATATCCGACAGCGAATCGGTGTTCATCGTGCGCGCGCCGTTCAGCCAGGAATGGCGCGGGTCATCGCTCAGCGAGGGCCGGCGCGAACCGGGGATCGAGTTCCACTACCCGCTGTCGGTGGGGCTGCACAATGTTGACAGTCTTGATGACTTCGCCGATGTGGACAGCTTCGGCACGCTGGCCTTCACGCCCGGCATCGAGGTGGAAATTCCGGTAACCGGGCATTGGTACTTGCGGCCGCTGGCGCACTTCGGCTGGGGTACCGCCACCGACGGCGGCGATTCCGCCTGGATCTACTACGGTGGCATCAAAAGCCGTTACACGCCGGAGTTGAGCAATGGCCGCTGGAGTGTGCTGAACGCCTTGTACCGCGCCGGCTATCATTCTGAAAACGGTGACCGCGGCAGTATCACCATGGCCATGGCGGGCGCGGAATTCCACCACCCCATCGCGGCGCAACTGGCCGGCGGCGAAGCGCTGCAGCTGAACTGGCACCTGACCTATTCCTGGTTGTTTGACGAAGCTGAATTCAGCCTGCGCAGCGGTTTCAGCCAAACTGTCGATGACCAGTGGGAACTTGGCATTGCGCTGGCGCCGCGCCAGGGGGACTTCAGGCTGTGGAAGTTTGCCTTTGCGCAGCTGGGGCTGTCGTTCCGGGCCAGCAGCAACGGCGACTACCGTGCCATCGGCATCAACTTCAGTTCGCCTTTCCATTAGGCGTCCCGCGGAGTTTCCCGACGGGTGAAGGATTTCGCCCCGTCAGGGCTGCAGCTGCAGCGTGTCACCCACGCGAATCATTTCTCCCGCGCCGTGCACCAGTACACTGTTCTCGGCAAATGCAGGCGACCGCTTGCCGGGCATGGGGTTGATATCGGTCAGGGTTTTGAACGGCTCATGTTGCGGGTGTTTTTCCGCAGTCTCCTGGTTGATAGTGGGCACCACGCAGCGTTCGCATGCGTCGCGCAGGCCAAATGCATAGCGATCATTGCCCAGCACCTCGGCCTGGTGCTCGCTGAATGCGGGCAGCCCGGAGACCACGATATTGGCCCTGAAGCGATTCATGGGAACCGCTACATGACCACGCTTTTGCAATTCCAGGTTCAGGGCTTCGAGCGACTGCTGGTTGGCCAGCAGGTAAGGCGAGGCATCGGCAAACTGCGTGGCGTTCTCCTTGCCGAAGCGATCGGCATCGCTGTGCTGGCGCTCGAATCCGGCCGCCATGCGCACGACGCGCAGCGGGTAGCGGCTTTCGGTGGCACGGGTGAGCCAGTCCGCCACCTCGTCGCCCTCGTCGGTGGTTTCCACTTCATCCTTCCACACCTTGCTGGAAACTGCCGTGCCGGCCGGCTTTTCAAACAGCAGTTTGCAGCTGCCAAAGCCTTCACGTGACAAGCGTACACCGTCGGTTTCCAGCGCAGTTTCAATCAACGCGAGCGTCGGGATTTCCCGCTGCGTGACAAAGCGCCCGCCAACGCGCACCACCATGAAACGGCGGTCATGTTGCAGGCCCTGGGTGCCCAGCACCGCCTGCTGCAGGCTGATGCCGCGCAGCGATTTGACCGGGTAGATATTCAGTTCGGTAACCGTGATTTCTGTCATTCGCTGTTCAGCTCCCGTCCGATGCGCAGTGTTTCACGCACCAGCAGATCAAAATCCTCAAACCGGCTGCGGTGATTGGCGATCGCCACGCGCAGGCAGTAGTCGCCCTTGAGGGTGGTGTAGGACGGCGCGGCGATGCCCTGTTCATGCAGCTCGGACAGGATATCGCGGTTCAGCCGCTCCAGGCGCTCACGGCTGAGGCCGCCCGGGTTGAAACGGTAACACAGAATGTCGAGGCCGATGGGGGCCATCAGTTCCAGTTCGCCTTCGCCCTGGATGAGTTCGCCGAGATACCGGGCCTGCTCCACATTGCGGTCCATCATGCGGCCGAATTTTTCCAGGCCGTGTTCCTTGATCGACATCCAGATTTTCAGCGCCCGGAAGGACCGTGACAACTGCAGGCCGTAATCGCTGAACCAGAACGCTCCCGAAGCGATACCGCGCGCTTCGGCCTCGCGGGCCAGGTATTCGGGGGTCAGCTCAAAGGCCTGGCGGTGGGCCGCGCCGTGGCGCACCAGCACGCAGCCTGCCTCGAATGGAATATGCATCCACTTGTGCAGGTCGAGGGCGATGGAATCAGCCCGTTCGATGCCGGCGAGTTGCGGGCGAACCTGGCTGGCCAGCACGGCAACGGCACCAATGGCCCCATCGACGTGGAACCAGAGCTTTTCGCGCTGGCAGATATCGGCCAGGGCATCGAGGTCATCGATGGCGCCGGTGTTGATGGTGCCGGCGGTGCCGATCACGCAGAACGGAATGGCGCCGGCGGCGCGGTCGGCCGTAATTTGCTGCTGCAGTTTTTCCAGGTTGATGGTGTAGTCATCGTTGACCGGAACGGTGCGCAGGCCGTCCGACCCGAGCCCCAGTGTTTCCACGGCCTTCTTGTTACAGCTGTGGATTTCGCTGGAGGCATAGGCCAGCAATGGGCCTGGAGCGGCACGCACGCCCTCATGGCGCACGTCATAACCGCAGTTGGTATTACGCGCCACGGTGATGCCCACCAGGTTCGCCATGGATGCGCCACTGGTGAGCAGGCCGCTGGACTCGGCGGGAAAGCCCATCATGTCGCGCAGCCAGCCGATCACCTGCTGCTCCACCAGCGGCGCCACATGGTTGCCGCCGCCGACATTGGGGTTCATCAGCGCGCAGAGGAAGTCGCCGAGGGCGCCCATGATGGTGCCGCTGCCCATGTACCAGGACCAGAAGCGCGGATG
>CBFGWJ010000205.1:0-4759 GCA_965652335.1 uncultured Gammaproteobacteria bacterium
CCTGGCGCAGAACGTGTTCAGCGCCAACCCGCAGCATCCGGGGGCGGCGCATTACCTGATCCATGGCGTGGATGATCCCGACCATGCGGTGCTTGGCCTCAGCGCCGCGCGGGCGCTGGCGAAAATGGCGCCGGATGCCGGGCATTCGCTGCACATGACCTCGCACATTTTTCTGGCGCTGGGCATGTGGCAGGACGTGGTGAGCGCCAACGAGAATGCCGTGCGGGTGCAGAACAGCATGCGCCAGGAACAGGGTGAGCCGCCGCGGCACTGGGGCCACTACAATTTCTGGCTGCTGTACGCATTGCTGCAACAGGGGCGCAAGGACGCGGCGCTGGAACTGCTCACGGCCGCCCACCAGGAACTGCAGGCGGTGAATAAAGCGCCAGACGAGCGGATGAACCTCGATTCCGACCAGGACATCACCGGTTCGGTGGTGCAGATGTGGACCCGCTACCTGGTGGAGACCCGCGACTGGACCGGCCCCGTAGCAGACTGGAATTTCAAACTCGGCGACGCGTTTGACCCGAATCTCAACTACAGCTTCGTGCAGGGCATGCGTGCCGCCCATGCCGGCCAGCCTTCCGAAGCCACCCAGTATCTGGGCCAGTTCCGCGCCATGCAGTCTGAACTGTCCCGGTTGCTGGGGCAGAAAGCGGAGCCGACACCCGGCAACCAACAGTACCTGCAACGCCTGCAAGTGATGGAACAGGAACTGCTGGCGGGTATCGAATTCGCCCGCGGTGAAGCGCAACAGGCCGCGCGCTTTGCGGCCGAGGCGAGCCGGCTGGAAGGCGAAATGCCGTACTCCTTTGGCCCGACCTTCGTCGACTGGCCCAGTGCCGAACTCGAAGGCGAAATGCTGCTGGATGCGCGCAAATACCCGGATGCCGAGGCAGCGTTCCGCTTGCAGCTCAAGCGCGCCCGCCTGCGGGCCCGCAGCCTGGACGGCCTGGCCACCGCGCTGGAAAAACAGGGCAAGGATGCCGAGGCGGCCTACACGCGCAGCAAGCTGGAGCAGATCAGGATCACGGACGATTGACAGCCCCCGTCACACCCCAGGGCACGCGAATGTCCTCCACCAGTTGCTGCACCTCCTGTGGCGGCGGCTCGCCCAGCCGGCTGACCACGAAGGCCACGGCGAAATTCAGCAGCATGCCAACCACGCCGATGCCTTCGGGTGAAATGCCCAGCAGCCAGTTGGCGGGGATGTTTTCCCGCAGCGGCGCGAAAAACACACCCTTGAACACGATGATATAGGCAAAGGTGAACACCAGGCCGGTGAGCATGCCGGCAATGGCGCCTGCTTTGTTGATGCGGCTGGAAAAAATGCCCATCAGGATGGCCGGGAACAGCGATGCCGCGGCCAGCCCAAAGGCAAAAGCCACCACCTGGGCCACAAATCCCGGCGGATTGAACCCCAGATAGCCGGCAATCAGTATGGCCACGGCGGCAGCCACCCGGCCAGCGCGCAATTCATCCTTGTCACTGATGCCAGGCATCACGATGCCCTTGAGCAGGTCATGTGAAATCGATGAGGAAATCACCAGCAGCAATCCGGCCGCGGTGGAAAGGGCTGCGGCAATGCCACCGGCAGCCACCAGCGCAATCACCCAGTTGGGCAGGCGGGCAATTTCCGGGTTGGCCAGCACCATGATGTCCGGATCGACCGTCAGTTCATTGCCCTTCCAGCCGTGGCCGGCAGCCTGTTCGGCAAATGCCGGGTTGGCGTCGTTGTAGTACTGCACACGGCCGTCACCGTTGCGGTCATCAAATGCCAGCAGGCCGGTATCCTCCCAGGTGCGGAACCATTGCGGCCGTTCGGCATACACCATGTTGCCGTCTTCCGCCCCCACTTCGCCGGGCTGAATCGTATCCAGCAGGTTCAGCCTCGCCATTGCGCCTACCGCCGGAGCCGTGGTGTACAGAATGGCGATGAACAGGAGGGCATAACCGGCTGACTTGCGTGCATCGGAAACCTTGCGCACGGTGAAGAAGCGCACGATGACATGCGGCAGGCCGGCGGTTCCCACCATCAGCGCCAGTGTGATCATGAACATGTCGATGGTGCTGCGCGTGCCTTCCGTATAGGCGTTGAACCCAAGCTCGGCAACCACGGCATCCAGTTTCTGCAGCAGGTAGACGTTCTCGCCCGCCAGCTTGCTTCCCAGCCCGAGCTGCGGCACCGGGTTGCCGGTCATGTTCAGCGCAATGAATATGGCCGGCACCGTGTAGGCAAAAATCAGCACGCAGTATTGCGCCACCTGGGTGTAGGTGATGCCTTTCATGCCACCGAGCACCGCGTACACGAACACGATGGCCATGCCGATCAGCAGGCCGACGCTGACCGGCACTTCCAGGAAACGCGAGAACACGATGCCCACGCCGCGCATCTGGCCGGCCACATAGGTGAAGGAAATGAAAATCAGGCAGATGACCGCCACGGCGCGGGCGGTGTTTGAGTAATAGCGGTCGCCGATGAATTCCGGCACGGTGAAGCGGCCGTATTTACGCAGGTAGGGTGCCAGCAACAGGGCCAGCAACACATAACCGCCGGTCCAGCCCATCAGGTAGACGGAGCCGCCGTAGCCCTGGAAAGCAATCAGCCCGGCCATGGAAATGAACGAAGCCGCCGACATCCAGTCGGCGCCGGTGGCCATGCCGTTGGCGATGGGGTGCACGTGATTGCCCGCCACGTAGAAGTCGCCGGTGGACCTGGCCTTGGAGGCAACCGCAATGATGATGTACAGCAGGAAGCTGAGACCCACCACCAGGTAGGTCAGGGTTTTCAGTTCCATCAGTGCGTACCCCCACCCGCGGCATCGGCATCCTCTTCAAGCACGTCAAAGCGCCGGTCCAGGGCATTGATGCGCCAGACGTAGTAGAGAATGATCAGCAGGAACAGGTAAATCGACCCTTGCTGGGCAAACCAGAATCCGAGCTTGAACCCGAACAGCCGGAACTGGTTCAGGTACTCTGCAAACAGGATGCCGCAACCGTAGGATGCCAGGAACCAGATAGCCAGGCAGAAACCCACCAGCCGGATATTGGCCCGCCAGTAGGCGCGCGCGCGCTCCTGGCCAGAGTGGGCTGGTGGCGGCGCTGTGGCCGGTTCGGTTGGTTTGGCTGCGGACGACATTTGGGTTCTTATCCTCAGTTGGCTGAATCTGCAAAGCGGGCTCGTGCTGCCGTACCTTACCATTTGTTGTAGAGTACGGCGCTAGAAAATCAAGAACCGGGAAGGTCCCATGCAGCGCACACAGCAGCACCAAAAACCGAATTCACTCTGCAGCCGGCAGTGCTTCGTCAATTGGTCAAATGCCTGCTCCGGGGCCATGCGCCACCTGGCGTGGGCCGGGGCAGCCTGGTGGTTTGCCTGTGGCGCAGCGTTGGCCGCCGACAGCGTATCCGCTCTGGGCCGGCTGGAGCCAAAGGACGGCGTGCGCCTGGTATCGGCGCCGCTCACTCCGGAATCGGCCTACGGCGCGGTCGTCGAAAAATTGTTTGTTACGCCCGGGCAGGATGTCCCCGAGGGTGAAGTCCTGGCGATCATGGAAACCATGAGTATCGCGCAGGGCTATTACGAGGAAGCGGAAGCCCGGTTGAAGCGGGCCATGAAGCAGCTGGTGGCGGCCCGCAGCGCGGCCGACGAGGCCTGCGTCGGCGCGAGTGTGGCGGAACGCGAAGCGCAGCGCCGTAAGGTATTGCTGGACAAGGGCATGGCCGGCGAGGAAGAGGCTGACCTGGCTGAAGGCCGCGCGGAAACAACCGCCGCAGCCTGCGTTACCGCCAGGGCGGAGGCTGAGGTGGCACAGGCTGATGCGGAGCTGGCCCAGATCCAGGTTGACTTGCGCAAAGCCATCATGGCGCGTTCCGAAGTGCGCGCACCCTTCGCCGGGCGTGTACTGGAGATCCATGCCCGGGAAGGCGAAATAGCGGCTGAAAATGGGCTGCTCGAACTGGGGCAGGTAAGCCAGATGTACGCCATCGCGGAAGTCTATGAAACCGACATTGGCCGGGTGCGCGTCGGCCAGCGGGCCGCCGCAAGCAGCAAGGCGCTGGATTCAGTCCTGACCGGAACGGTTGAAGTGATTCGCCAGAAGGTGGCCAAGATGGACACCATCGGCACCGACCCGGCAGCGCGCAAGGATGCGCGCATCATCGAAGTGGAAATCCGCCTGGATGATTCGGCCGCGGCAGCAAGCCTGACCTACCTTCAAGTTGACATCGTGATCAGTACCGACTGATGTTGCTCGGCTGGTTGCAACTCAGGCACCGTCCCATGCGGCTCGCGGTAGCGGTGGGCGGCATAGGTTTTGCCGTGTTGCTGATTTTGATGCAGCTCGGCTTCCGTTCTGCGCTGTTTGAAAGCGCCGTGCGCTTCCATGAACGGCTGGAATACGACATCGCGCTGTTCAGCCCCGACAGCGTATTCATCGTCCGTCCGCAGGGCTTTTCCATACGCCGACTGTACCAGGTGCTTGGCGTGGAAGGGGTGAAGGAAATCACTCCGGTGTACATCTTTCCCTCGACCTGGAAAAACCCCTGGAACAATGACCGTCGCAGCATCAATACGATCGGTTTCGACCCGGATCACCGGCTGCTGGATACCCCCGGTTTCGAAGAGTCCCGGCATTTGCTGGAAGCTCAGGACGTGGTGCTGTTCGATGCGGCATCGCGGCCCGAATTCGGCGACGTGGCTGGGTATTTTTCCGGGGATGGGCCTTTTGCCACCGAAATCAACGACCGGGAAATGGAG
>CBFGWJ010000206.1:0-4754 GCA_965652335.1 uncultured Gammaproteobacteria bacterium
AATGGCCATGGGTGCAGATGTTCAGCCTGGCGCGGATGCTGGCCGAACCCGCACCTGAATCTGAACCCGAAGGCGAAACCACAGTCGGCGCCGGCGTCGAACCTCCAACCCTGATGGAAGTTCCGGGCAGCGCCTGGTGCCACCTGCGAAATGTGAAGTGGCCCGATGGCTCGGACCGGCTGGGCCATTGCGGCTATGCCTGGGCGGCGCGGCGTGAAGTGATCCAGCCCGTGGGCCTGTATGACGGCGCGCCGGTCGGTGGCGGTGACAAGAACAAACTGTTCGCCCTGCTTGGCCAGCTGGACGAGACACAGATGGCCGAACGCCAGAACCCGGCCATGCGCCGGCACTACCATGCCTGGGCGAAGCGCCTGCAACAGGCCTGTGATGGCCGTTTCGGCTATGCCGATCTCACCCTGCGCCACCTGTGGCACGGCTCACTGGAAAGCCGCCAGTACCGGCCGCGCCACGCCATTCCATTGAAGCACGACTTTGACCCGGAACGGGATATCAGTCTCAGCCCGACCGGTGTCTGGCAGTGGAACAGCGACAAACCCGGGCTGCACCGCGAAGTGCGGGCCTACCTCACGAGTTTCGGCGAATAATCCCGGGAATTTCACCGGACGGCAGGTTTTGGCGGACGAGCGGTCATCCGGCTGCGGATGATCGGGGCACGAAACTGGTACCATTGTCAGCACAAAATTGCACCAGAAATCAGGTGCAATGACACCATGCCGGAACAGGCAGTCTGACGCCGCAATGGCGAAACCCAGGCTGTTCATGCCGGCAAGGCGCACAAGGAGTGCGCCATTACCGTTCAGGGGAACTGCAAACCGGTAAAGGGGGTGTCCGAGGAAAGCCAAGGGACTGGATCAACTGATACGGATGTCATGGACATTGCAGCGATCTGCCGGCCGAGCGCCCGGATTGCAGGAGTTGAACCATGCAACAGGCAAGACCAACGGGGGCACGTGGTGTAACCCTCATCGAACTTCTCGTAGTACTGGCAATCGCAGCCATCCTGGCGCAAATCGCGTTGCCGGAATTCAACGACATCATGAAAAACAACCGTGCCGTGGCACGGATCAATGAGCTGCAGACTTCCCTGACCTTCGCCCGCAGCGAAGCCGTCAAGCGCAACAGCCCGGTGGTGCTGTGCAAAAGCTCCAATGGCACTTCGTGCCAGGATTCCGGCACTGCCTGGCAGGGCGGCTGGATCGTTTTCGTCGACATCAACGGCAATGGCGCGGTCGATCCCGGCGCGGGAGAGCAGGTTTTGAGCCTGCACGGCAGCGTCGCCGACAAGTTCACCCTGACGTTTGAACCCACCCGGGTGGTTTACACCGGCACCGGCCTGGCGTCCCAGGGAATCAATGGAACCTACGTACTCTGTGACGACCGGGGTACTTCCCATGCCAGGGGCGTGGTGATTGGCGCCAGCGGCAGGCCCCGGCTGGCGGCGGATTCAAATGACAACGGTATAGTTGAGGATGCCGCAGGCAACGATCTCGAGTGCTCGTAACATGCCAAGAGTTTCGAACTGCAAGGTGCCTGCCCGTGGCCAATCCGGCCTCAGCCTGCTTGAGGTGCTCATTGCCATAGCAGTGCTGGCCATCGGCCTGCTGGGGCTGGCGCACATGCAATCCTTCGGCATGCTCAACATCGAGCGGGCCTATCAGCGCAGCCAGGCCACCCTGCTGGCCTACGCCATCGCCGACAAGATGCGTGCGCATGTCGGCCTGCCCGCTGACAGCACCGCCAACCTGAGCCGCTATCTCAGCAGCTTCATGGCGCCTGAAGATGCCACCGCCAAGCCCAACTGCAAATCCACTACCGGTTGCAGCGCCGACGACATGGCGGAGAATGACCTGTTTGAGTGGAATGAAGCCCTTACGGCGCAGCTTCCCGCAGCTTCAGGCACCATTTCCCTGGTCGACAACAACTACATCGTGGCCATCGTCTGGGACGACAACGGCGATGGCGCCGTAACGGACGATGACCCGGTATTCAGCATGAGTTTCCAGCCATGACGGGCCGCAAACCGATTCGCCAGATGGGCCACAGCCCACGGCGCCAGAATGGCCTGAGCCTGATTGAGCTGATGGTGGCCATGACCCTGTCACTGCTGGTGGCGGCGGTGATGATCGTGCTGTTCGCCAACTCCAAGGAAACCTATTACCTGAACGAAAACATGGCCAGGCTGCAGGAAAACGGCCGTTTCGCCATGCACATGATAGCCCGTGACCTGCGCTGGGCGGATTACCGGGGCTGCCTGACCCAGGACCTTCTGCCCAACGCCATTACCGGCGAAAACAACAGCGGCCTGAACAATTCAGACACGGTGACCATCGTGTACCAGCCCAACGACTGCGTTACCGCGCCGGTGAATGCCACGGTGACCCTTGCCTACAGCATCGCGGAAGGCGCGCAGGGCCGGCCTTCTTTGTTCCGCAGCATCGATGGCGGCACGCCAGTTGAGCTGGTGGAGGACATCGCCGACCTGCAAATGCTCTATGGCGAAGACACCGACAATGACGACATTCCCAATTACTACGTCGATTTCGGCAGCGTTTCCGACCTGGAACGCATTGTCAGCGTGCGCCTGAACGTGACCACCCAGACCCCCACTGAAATCGCCTCCGCGGGCGGCGACCGCCTGACCCGGGATTTTGGTTCCACGGTCGTGCTGCGAAACCGGATTCCCTGAGATGAACATGCGCGAATCACACAGGCCATTCATCGCCCACGGCGGCTTGCAGCGGCAATCCGGCTTTGCCCTGATCGTCGGGCTGGTGGTGCTGGTGCTGCTGACCCTGATCATGTTGATGGCGCTCAGGATGGCATCGCTGGAAGAACGCATGGCCGGCAATCTCAGGAACGAGAACATCGCCTTCCAGGCTGCAGAGAGTGCATTGCGCGAAGCCGAGGCGCGCATCCGCAATGGCACGGATGGCGTGGACGAGGACGAGGACGGCAGCCTGGATGCGAATGCCTTCAATCCGCTGCGGTTGTCGGATGGCCCGTTCCAGAACACCACCGAACCTTTGTGTGTAGACGGGCTTTGCGGCGAAAGCACGCCGCTGCAGTCGGCATCGATCAGGACGCTGTCGAACGAGGAAGTACGCACCGCGGATCTCAATATCTCCGGTATTGCCGAACCACAGTACGTGATCGAATTGGTGAGCCTGGCTCCGCACACGGATGCAAGGCTGATGTATGCAACATTCAGGGTTACCGCCCGCGCCTGGGGTGAAGACCCCAACAGCCTGGTGCAATTACAGTCGACCTATCGTGCCGAAGTGACATTTGTGCACTGACGCTGGTTACAATTCGCTGAAGCGATTGAGGAAACACATGATGAGAAAGTCAGCCCGGCAATTAATGCTCGCAGCCTGCGCGGCTGCCTTGCTGCCTGTCCAGGGAATGGCGGACACTCCTTTTACCCCCGATTCGCAGCCTACCGGCTGGCTGTCCACACCGGTGGTCTCCAATTTCGATGTCTCCTCGGGCGATGAGTACTTTTACCGCATCGCCTTTTTCAAGGACACCTGGTCGGGCAATGTGTTTGCCCATGATATTTCGGCCGGTGGCGTGGTTGACATGGATAACGGCCCCTGGAGCAACCAGTTGCTCACCAACGCCGCACTGGCGCTGGATGCCGCCGACTATAACTCCGGCCGAATCATCGCCACTTCCGGTGGCCGCGCTTTTCGCTGGGCATCCATGACCGCGGCTGAAAAAACCGCCATCGGTTCCGAAGCCATCCTGAACTTCGTGCGCGGCGACCGCAGCAACGAAGAGCCGAACGGCCTGTCCCTGCGCAATCGCGAATACGTGCTCGGTGACATCCTGCACTCGAACATCTACAACTGGAACAACGGCACCACCAACAGCCTGTTTGTCGGCGCCAATGACGGCATGTTGCATGTGTTTGATGCCGACACCGGCGTGGAGCGCTGGGCTTACGTGCCTTCGATGGTCATTCCCAACCTGTCGAAGCTTGCCGCCAACCCGTACGTGCACACGCATTTCGTGGACGGCACCATCAGCATCGACAATGTCACTCTCAATGGCAGCGAGCAAACCCTCCTGGTTGGAGCCCTCGGTGCCGGTGGCAAGGGACTGTACGCACTGAACATCACCTCGCATACCGCCGCCAGTGAGACGGATGCCGCCGCCAAGCTGAAGTGGGAGATTGCCGCGAGTGGCTCATTCGGCGACCTGGGCTACACTTATGGCACACCGCTGATCACGCGCTTGCCGAACGGCACTCCTGCAGTGGTATTCGCCAACGGTTATATGAGTTCCACCGGCCGGGCAGTGTTGTACGTGGTGAATGCCGACACCGGTAACCTGATCAGCGCCATCGACACGCAAACCGGCAGCGCAGGAGCACCCAACGGGCTGTCATCGCCGACACTGTACGACGCCAACTTTGATGGCCGGCCCGAATACGCCTACGCCGGCGACCTGGACGGGCAGTTGTGGAAATTCGACCTGGTGAACAATTCCGCCACCAAAGTCTTCACCACTTCTCCGGTGCAATCCATCACCGCCGCCCCCGTCGTCGTGCCACACCCCCTCGGTGGGCAGATGGTAAACTTCGCAACCGGCCGCATGCTGACATCCGGCGACAAGCTCGATACCAGCATTCACTACGCTTACGGCATCTGGGATGGTGCACCTGCAGGCAATAACAGCCTGCTGGCGCAGACGCTGAGCACGTCAACCTTCACCGACGACGAAGGCACGTT
>CBFGWJ010000207.1:0-4751 GCA_965652335.1 uncultured Gammaproteobacteria bacterium
GTCATGTAGTCGATTTCGTCGTAGTCGTAGAACACCACGCGGCGGTGGCGGGTGACGCCGAAATTCTTCTGCATCATGTCGCCGGGGAAGATATTCGCGCCCGCCAGGTCGCGAATCGCCTGCCCGAAATCACGGATGGCGGCCCTGCGCTGCTTCTCGCCGGCCTGCGCCAGGTAATCATTCAGCGGCGTCATGCGCCGTTCGATATACACGTGCTTGATCACCAGGCTTTCTCCGTCTTCCTCGATGGAGGATTTCGCCAACCGGCGCAGTTCTTCCAGCAGTTCCGGGTCGAAGCGGCTGACCGGCAGCGCCACGTTGGAATACTCCAGCGTGTCGGCCATGCGGCCCACGCGGTCATGGAATTTCACCAGCAGGTATTTTTCCCGTACCTGGCTGCGCGTCACCTTCTTGGGCGGATCAAAACGGTCGCGGATGATTTTGAACACGAACGGAAACGAAGGCAGGGTGAATACCAGCATCACCGTGCCGCGAATGCCGGGCGCGATGACGAAATTGTCGCGAGAATGGCCGAGGTGGTGGTGCAGGTCACGGTAGAACATGGTCTTGGCCTGTTTCTGCAGGCCCAGCATGGCGTACAGGTCCACCCGCGATTTCAGCGGCATGATGGACAGCAGGAAGGCCACGTAGGCTGAAGGCACCTCCATGTCGACCATGAAATAGGCGCGGGCGAAACTGAACAGCACGTACACGTCCTCGGCCTTGCTCAACAGGCAATCCACGAACAGCTTGCCGCTGTCATCCTGCAACAGCGGAATGATGAGCGGTTGCACATCGTGGCCGTTGATCTTCCGCGCCACGATGTAAGCCGCCTTGTTGCGGTAGAACAGCGAGGACAGCATCTGCAGCTGGTGATTGGGCTGGGCTTTCCAGTCCTTGCCGCGCGATTGCAGCAGGGTCGCTTCCAGCCGGCGTACGTCGCGACGCAGGTCGACGAACTGGTTGCTGAGGCCATGGCTGGTGAGCATCTCGAGCAGGCAGCGCCGCAAGCCGTCAGCTTGCGGATAATAGGAACGATAAGTCTGGCTGGCGCCTTCCAGGTGCTCGGTGTTGAGGGTGGGCCGCCAGAAAATGTAGTCGTTGCGGTAGTAGCGCCGGTGCAGCACGCGGCAGGCCACCGAATTGTAAAAGGTCTCGGCGCATTCGGGCTGCCGGTGTTCCAGCAGCAGCGAAATGTAACTCAGCTTGATCATCGGCCACAGGCTGTCATTGCTGCGCGCTGCCGGGTAGAGCGTGTTCAGCCGCTCCACCGTTTCATTCACCCGCCGGTCGTAGCCCTTGATGCGCTCCGCCTGGTCCAGCCTGCCGGCGGCCCAGTCGGCGCGCTCGAAATGCAATTTGGCATCCGCGCTGCGCTGCCGGAAGCGGCTGTAGTGCAGGTCAAACCCTTCGAGTATGACTTTTGCAACACCGTCGATTACACCCATGGATTCACGACCCGGGTTTCACCGTCTAGCGGCTGATGGCCGTGGTGTTCGACAGCAGGCCCACGCCGGCCTCGTCCATGGCGCTGCGGAAATCCTGCAGCGGGCCGCCCAGGAAGGCATTCAGCTCCGCCAGCGCGGAATCCAGCGTGGTTTGCGCCAGCTCCACGAATGCCGCTGAAGCCGGCGTGGGGGCATCCAGCGAACTGCCGACGTAGTACTGGGCAGTACTGATGCGGGTCACGGCCTTGTCATCGTCATAGACGAATCCACGGGTTTCCGGCAGTACGCGGAAGCGCAGCTCCAGTTGGTCCAGCTGCTGCCTGATGTTTTTCACCTGGTCTTTCAGCGCATCGCTGCTTTCCTGCTTGGCGATCAGTCCATTCAGGGTATCGACGTCCTTGCGTACGGCCACGATGCGCTCCACCGCCGTCACCGCGGTTGCCTGCAATTCCTGCAATGCCAGCAGGCTGCGGTAATTGCTTTCCCGGTCCGCCTGGCTGGCTTCCGATCGGGGGTCGGCCAGCACGGTCACCTCAATCGCGCTGCTTCGCGCATTGTCGCCATCCCCCAGGCTGAGGCTGATGCGGTAGTTGCCGGGGGGTACTTCCGCTCCGGCCGGCAGGTCGGCGTCGGGATCCGGCGGGGTCGGACCCGGCATGGGGCGCACGCCGTTGTTGCGCAGGTTCCAGCTCAGGCGGTTGATGCCCTGCTGTACCGGGCTTTTGAATTCACGCACAAGCGCGCCGCTGGAATCGGATACGGTCACCTTCACCTGGGGCGCCTTGGTCGGCGCTTCATCCTGGCTGTCTGCTGCGCGTTGTGCCTGCTTGCGGGCTTTTTCCTTGCCCTCATCGGGGTGCGGCAGGTCGTTGCCGCTGGCCACGTAGGTCACCATCACGCCATAGGGCTCGTTGGGCGCGCGGAACTCGCCGGAACCGGTGAAGCGGGTGGAGGGCGTGGCGCGCGAAACATACTGCTGACCCGGCGTGGCGGCCAGCACCTGCAGGCGCTGTGCCAGGGTGTCATTATCCAGTCCGCGCAGCGCGCTGTAGTCGTCGATCACGAATATGGAGCGGCCGTGGGTGCCCAGCACCAGGTCGTTTTCACGCTGCTGGATGGCCATGTCCATCACTGACACGGTCGGTACGCCGGCGGTGAACTTGGTCCAGCTGGAACCGGCATCGGTGGAAACGAACAGGCCGAATTCGGTGCCGAGGAACAGCAGGTTCGGGTCTTCATGATCCTGCAGCACCGATAGTGCATAGCCCTTGATATCGTCGGTCACCAGGCTGGTCCAGCGGTTGCCGTACTCGTCCACGCGATACACGTGTGGCCGCATGTCGGAGCGGCGGTGGTCATCTACCACCACGAAGGCCGTACTGGCCTCGTGAGGCGAGGCAGTAATCATCGGCACCCAGGCGCCGGCATTGAAGCCTTTGGCCCGGCCGTCGACGCGGCTCCAGTTTTTGCCACCATCACGGGTGATGTGCACGCGGCCGTCATCGGTGCCCACCCACAACAGGCCTTGTTGCAGCGGGCTGGGCGCCACCGCCACGATGGTCGTGTAATTCTCCGCCGCGGTGACATCAGGCGTCAGGCCGCCGCTTTGGCGGAAGGTCTGGAATTCGGGATTGTTGGACGTGAGGTCCGGGCTGATCACCGTCCAGGATTCACCGCGGTCAGAGGATTTGTGCAGGAACTGGCTGCCGTAATAGATGGTGGCAGGATCGAAAGGATCCTGCGCCAGCCCGGAGTTCCAGTTGAAGCGCAGGTCGGTTCCGATGGGCTGCGGGTCGGGCCGCACCAGGCGCTGCTCGCCCAGGTCCAGGTCCCAGCGCACCAGGTTGCCGCCCTGCGACATGGAATAGCCACGGCGGGAGTTTTCCGGGTCGGGCAGGGCGTCAAAGCCGTCGCCAAAGCCGATGTCATACCAGTGCAGGTTACGGATGCCGCCGGTTTCCCACACGTTGGATGGGCCGCGCCAGGAGCCGTTGTCCTGCAGGCCGCCGTAAATGTTGTAGGGCAGGTCGTTGTCCACGGCGATGTGGTAGAACTGGCTCAGCGGCAGGTTGCGCACGAAGCGCCAGGTGGCGCCGCGGTCCTGCGTGATGGCGATGCCGCCGTCATTGCCCAGTACCAGGTGTTTGGGGTCCTGCGGGTTGATCCACAGCGCATGGTTGTCGATGTGGATGAAATTACCCGGCGCGCAGCAGGTCACCAACGGGTTGTTTTCAAAGGTTTTGCCGCCGTCGATGGAAACAGCGAGATTCTCGAAAATATTGTAGACGCGGTCCGGGTTTTCCGGGTCGGCGGCGATTTCGGCGTAATAGAACGGCCGGCTCATGATGTCGTAGTTCTCGTTGACTTTCCGCCAGCTTTCACCGCCATCATCGGACCGCACCAGGGCGCTTTTTTCCGCTTCCACCAGGGCGTAAACCCGTCCGGCCTGGGCGGCTGAGGGCGCAAAGGTAATGCGGCCGAGCTCGCCGGAAGGCAGGCCGTCGTCTTCGGTCTTGCGTTCCCAGTCCTGGCCGCCGTTCCAGGAAATGTACATGCCGGAACCGGGGCCGCCGGACTTGAAGAAGTGGGGCCAACGGCGGAACTGCCACAGGCTGGCATAGACTTTATCCGGGTTGAACGGGTCCAGCTTCACATCGGTGGCGCCGGTTTTTTCATCGCCGTACAGGATGCGCTGCCAGCTTTTCCCGCCGTCGGTGGTTTTGTAGATGCCGCGCTCGGTATTCTCGCCCCACAGCGTGCCCATGGCTGCCACGTAGGCTACATCGGGATTGCCGGGATGCAGGGCAATGCGGTTGATGCGTTCGCTGGCGGCCAGGCCCATCTGCTTCCAGGTGCGTCCGCCGTCGATGGACTTGAATACACCTGCGCCGATCGAAGTGGAATTGCGTACATTGCCCTCGCCCGTGCCCACCCAGATGATGTCCGGATTCTGCTGGTTGATGGCGACAGCGCCGATGGAGGCCACCGGCTGGTCATCAAAAACCGGTGTCCAGGTCAGCCCGCCGTTGTGCGAAATCCACACGCCGCCCGTGGCTGCGCCGATCACGATGTGCAAGGGGTTGGCGTTCACCACATCGATGGCGGTTATGCGGCCACTGACGGCGGCCGGGCCGATGCTGCGGGCCTTCATTCCCTGCAGCAGGTCGGCATCGGGGGCCGCCAGCAACAGGCCAGGAATCAACAGCGTGGCCAGCGTCACGATGCGGAAAATTCGGCGAGTGGACCTGGAAGAATTCATGCGACACTCCGGCTGCGTTTCTGGACGCGATAGGTTCGGTTCTG
>CBFGWJ010000208.1:0-4749 GCA_965652335.1 uncultured Gammaproteobacteria bacterium
GCATGGCTGCCTCCCACAGCAGCCGAAGGCCGGCGGACTCGGGGACAGGAAGGGCTTCACCCGCCTGGGGCCGGAAACACTGCTAGCTTTGCAAAGGACCAGAAGCCCTTACCGCCATCGGGCTGTTTGGACGCAACGGGGGTCCAGGGTGAAGTCCATCGCAGGCACGCCCTCACGCCAAATTGACAGCCGGCCACCTACAATTGAGCTAAGATCAAGACATGCCATTCACGAACACACGAGGACATTCAACCATGCGTTACTTCCTGGCCATGATACTGGCACCCATCCTGTCGATGACCCTCATCGCCTGCGCCCAGGCCGGTGATCCGCCCGCCGTAGGCAGCGCCGCACCCGGCTTTAACCTGCAGGACCAGAACGGCGACTGGCATGATCTCAAGGACTACCAGGGCAAGTGGCTGGCCATTTACTTCTATCCCAAGGACGACACTCCCGGCTGCACCACCCAGGCCTGCAGCATTCGCGACAACATCTATGCCTTCAAGGCCATCGGTGCCGAAGTGGTCGGCATCAGCGTCGATGATGTCGATTCACACAAGGAGTTTTCCACCAAGTACAAGCTGCCGTTCACCATCCTGGCCGATGTGGGCGGAAAGACTTCCGACAGCTACGGCGTGCTGCGCGACTACAAGCTGATGCAGATCGCCAGCCGCCAGACCTTCCTGGTGAACCCCGAGGGCGTGATCGTCAAGCATTACCCGGAAGTGGATCCGGAAACCCACACGGAAATGGTGCTCACCGACCTCAAGGCCATGATGGAATCGGGCGACCAGGCCGGCTGACCCGTCGCAGGAATTACTCCTGCCCGTCAGCCAGCTATCAAAGTGGAGGTCCACTGGATTCCGGACCCGGCTTCGCCGGTCCGGAATGACGGTTAGTGGGCTACTGCGGAATATAGGGCAGCCTGACCGGCCCGGCTTCAGACTCATTGCGCTCCGCGCGCGCGGCGCGAACGATTTCGCGCACGTCCGACAGCAGCTCGCCGGCATCGTAAAGCACGCCATCCTTGATGGTGTATTCAACGCCTCCGGTTCGTGCCGGCTGGTTTTTGTCGTCCAGGTGGAAAAAGCCCGTGCCGTACAGGGTCTTGAAGTTGGCGAGGGGGTTTTCGCGGGTGATCACCAGGTCGGCCAGCTTGCCCGGCCGCACTGAACCGATTTCATCCTCCATGCCAAGCGCTTCGGCGCCATTCCAGGTCGCGGATTTGATCACTTCCAGCGGATGGAACCCCGCTTCCTGCAGCAACTCCAGCTCGCGGATGAAACCAAAGCCGTAGATCTTCCAGATAAAGCCGGAATCCGACCCGGCGGTTACCCGGCCACCGTGGTTCTTGTAGTCGTTCAGGAACTGCATCCACAGGCGATAATTCTCCTTCCAGGCAATTTCATCAGCCGTGGTCCAGTCGAACCAGTAGGAACCGTGCGCATTGCGCGAGGGCTGGAAAAAGGCCCACAGGTTGGGATGGGCGTAGTCGGCCTGCCAGTCGGCGTTCATTTCCTTCATCAGGTCGCGGCTGGCCTCGTATATGGTGAGTGTGGGGTTGATGGTGAAATCCAGCTCAATCAGCTCATCCCTGACTTCGTTCCAGCGCTCCGAACCCGGCGCGGCGGCTTGTTGCCACAGCCGGCCGGCCTGTCCGAAACGGTGTTGCTCATCCAGGTAGTTATAGTCCGCGGGGTAATCCTGCAGGGTCCTGTCGGTGAAAAGGGCTTCCGGCAGCCCGTACCAGTGTTCCATGGTCGTCAGGCCGGCACGGGCCGAATCCAGCACATTCCAGTGGGCCACATCCAGCTGCGCGTGGTGCATCGCTGTGCCGAGCCCCTGCTTTTTGGCTTCATCAAGCGCCGCCTGCATGATGGGCGCCGGAGCGCCGAAGAACTTGATGCCGGCCGCGCCCTGCTTCCTGATGTCCTGTACCCACTTGCGTGTGGCCTCGGGCGTCAGTAATGGCCCATCGACACCCTGGCCAAAGCCGACATAGGGGATGATGCGGGGCGCCGCAATGGCATTGCTGGCGCTGCGCGCCTGCTGCTGACGGGTCCATTCCAGGCCGTTGAAACTGCCCGGCTCCCGCACCGTGGTAATGCCATGCGCCAGCCACAGTTTGGCCACATACTCGGCCGGTACGCCCTGGTCATCAGTGCCGAAGTGTGCGTGCATATCGACAAAACCGGGCAACACATAGTGGCCCTCGAGTTCCAGCACCTTGTCACCATCCCGCGCCTCGGGACGATTCTCCGGCTTGATGGGCACGCCCGGGTTGCCCACATTGTGGATCGAGCTGATGCGGTTGCCTTCGATGACGATGTCAACCGGCCCCAGTGACGGGGCTCCTTCGCCATTGACCAGGTTCACCCCGCGCAGGATCAGCCGCGGGAAAGGCCCTTCACCGCGTTCCCTGTCAGGCGAAAGCTCGGGGGTGGCAAACAGGCCCTGGCTGCAAAAAACGGCCAGGCAGGCCGCCAGCATTTGGGCTTGAAATGTGGCTTTTGGCATTTTTTTCTTCACAGTCGATAAATTTCGATGCTACAGTATATTCAGGAAAAGGATTTCCTGGAGCACAGATTGATGGAAGACACTTCAAAATCCACTGCCAAGGTGGTTACAGAGCACCTGCCAGAGCCTCCACCTGGCAGCAAGATTCCTCGTGGGTCGGAAGTCAGCAGCACGTTTGTTGCTTTCATGGACGACTCCGTCGACAGGCAACACACGACACAGCCCGAACAGCTGTCTACCACCGCCAAGGCGCTGGATCGCTGGTTCAAGGAACGGCAGAAGCAGGACACGCAGCCGCGTTTGCTGGAAATCCCCAATGAGGCACTGGTTACCAGTGGCGGCCCGTTGCGCATTACCGGCAACCTGACGATTGTCGATGAAGACGGCAAGGTCACTTATGCCAACCACATCGATCTGTGCCGTTGTGGCAAGTCACGCAGCAAGCCCACCTGTGACAACCAGCACATCGAGGCGGAATTCCTCCACTCCGGGCGCATGCAGGAAGTTTCCGATGCACCCAGCTCGGACCGTCCCACCAAGATCACCCTGTCCTGCAACAAGGACGGCCCGGTGACGTTTCGCGGCAGACTGCGGTTGCATAACAACATCGGCCAGGAATGCACCAAGGTTCGCGGCGCGCTCTGCCGCTGCGGGCACTCCACCAACAAGCCTTTCTGTGACGGTTCACACGAGAGAACCGGCTTTCGCAGCAAGCGCTGACAGGATACACGGCGCCGGTTCAGGGATTTGCTTCGCCCGGGCGGGATGGGCACAATCCGCCGATGGACATTTTCAGAGTATTCCAGGTGGAAGCTGCGCACCACCTGCCCAACGTGCCCGAGGGCCACAAATGCGCGCGGATTCACGGTCATTCATTCAAGATTGAGATCCATGTGAGCGGCGAAGTCGGCGAACACAGTGGCTGGGTGATGGACTTTGCCGAGCTGCGGCAGATTTTCCAGCCCTTGTATGACCAGCTGGATCATCACTACCTGAATGAAATTGAAGGACTGGAGAACCCCACCAGCGAAAATCTCGCGCGCTGGATCTGGCGGCGCCTCAAACCCGGGCTGCCGGCCTTGTCAAAGGTCTGCGTGCAGGAAACCTGCAATGCGGGGTGTATCTACCTGGGCGATTGAATTGTGCAGGATGCACCTTGATCGCGAAGCACAGGGATCCGCAAGAGCGATCAGCGGACGGCCGAAGACCACGCCCGGGAGCAAAAGGCAGTTTTTTGGCTAATGGTGGTGGCCGCCCGGGCCATGTGCATGCCCATGGGCTTTTTCCTCATCGGTGGCGTCACGCACCTCGGTGATTTCCACTTCAAAGGTCAGGCTCTGGCCGGCCAGCGGATGGTTGGCATCGACATCCACATTGAAACGCCCGACTTTCACTACCGTAACCTGCACCGGGCCCTGCTGGGTTTGCAGGCCGATGACCTGGCCTGGCTTCAGCGCCTTGGGATTGCGAAAATGCTTGGCCGCAACCCGCTGGATATTGGCCGCGCGGCGTTCGCCATAAGCTTCGGCAGGCTCTACCGTCACTTCAAAGCTGTCTCCTGCCGCCTTTCCTTCCATCGCCTTTTCCAGGCCTTTGATGATGTTTCCGGCGCCATGCAGGTACGTCATGGCATCGCCTTCGCGTGATGTTTCGAGTTGTTTGCCCTGCGCGTTTTTCAGGGTGTAGTGAAAGCTGACGACCGAATGTTCGCTTATGTTCATGATGGGAAAAAACGCTCAAGGTAAACACTGATTATACTGTGTGCGAGCACCGGGCGAGCAAGGCTTCCCCGGTGCGGTACCCGAAATAAAGCGGAGCGATCACATGAAGCCATGGATTTTCAACACAACCCGGATGCTGGCGGGCCTGCTCATGGCGGCAATGGCATTGCCGGCCGGGGCAAACCCGCAGGTCGCAATCACCGAGTGGACAGTACCCTGGCCCGATACACGGCCGCGTGACCCCGATGTGGCACCCGATGGCAGCATCTGGCTGGTTGGCCAGGCGGGCCACTACGTGGCGCACTTCGACCCTGAATCAAGGGAATTCAAGCGCCTGGACCTGCCACCTGGAACCGGGCCGCACAATATCATCGTGGACGAGGACGAATCACTCTGGGTGGCCGGCAACCTCAAGGGCTGGATCGGCAAAATGGACCCGGAAACCGGCGAGATCCAGTACTACAACATGCCGCTGGATGATGCCAGGGATCCCCATACCCAGGTTTTCAAC
>CBFGWJ010000209.1:0-4745 GCA_965652335.1 uncultured Gammaproteobacteria bacterium
TGAAGGAAACTGAAAACCACACTTTTCAGTTTCCGTGCTCTGGGAATCCCAGGATGGGATTATCCAGAGCCAGACTCTAAAACTCGCCACGGAACCAGCTCCGCACACGATCCAGAATGGTGTCTCCCGGGCCGTTGGTCAGCAGCGTGCGGCTGTAGTCCGCCCGGCTGCCATACAACAGCAGACCCACGCCGGTGGCGTGGATGGCATTGGAGACGACATCGGACAGGCCATTCACACCCTGCGGTGTAGCCAGCCTGACCGGCATGTGAAATACCTCTTCGGCCAGCTCCCCGGCGCCTTCGATTCGTGACGCGCCGCCCGTCAGCACCAACCCGGCCGCCACCATGCTTTCCAATCCGCTGCGCCGCAGCTCGGCCAGCACCAGCGAATAAAGCTCGCGGTAGCGCGCTTCCACCACCTGCGCCAGGGTTTGCCGCGCCAGGCGCCGTGAAGTGCGGTCTCCCACGCTGGGCACCTGGATGGTTTCATCATTGCGCGCCAGCTGCTCCAGCGCGCAGGCGTACTTGATCTTGATGTCTTCGGCATGCTGCGTGGGCGTGCGCAGGGCCACGGCGATGTCATTGGTCACCTGGTCGCCGGCTATCGGAATACAGGCAGTGTGGCGGATCGCACCATCGGTAAACACGGCGATGTCCGTAGTCCCGGCGCCGATATCCACCAGGCAGACACCCAGGTCTTTTTCGTCTTCCGTCAGCACCGCATAACTGGCGGCCAGCGGCTGCATGATCAGTTCATCCACCACCAGGCCGCAGCGCGCTACGCACTTGCTGATGTTCTGGGTGGCGCTCAGGGCCGCGGTCACCACGTGCACATGGGCTTCGAGGCGCACACCCGACATGCCGATGGGCTGGCGGATGCCGTCCTGGTTGTCGATCACATATTCCTGCGGCAACACGTGCAGCACTTTCTGGTCGGCGGCAACCGGCACTGCCCGCGCCGCATCCAGCACGCGCTCCACATCGCCTTCGGAGACCTCCTTGTCCTTGATGGCCACGGTGCCATCCGAATTCAGGCTGCGAATATGGTTGCCGGAAATACCCGCGAACACGGAGTGGATTTCACAGCCGGCCATCAGTTCCGCTTCTTCAACCGCTCGCTGGATCGCCTGCTCGGTGGATGCCATATCCACGATCACGCCACGCTTCAGGCCGCGGGAAGGGTGCGAGCCCAGGCCAATCACTTCCACCGAACCATCGGACTGCATTTCCCCGACGATGGCCACGATCTTGGATGTACCCACATCCAGGCCGACCACCAGCGATTTTTCCGGCTTTCTCACCATTATTCCGCTATTACCTTTGTTGTATTCCGGCCAAAGACTTGCTTTCATCCGGCCAGCGAACGGCAAACCCGTTGGTGTAGCGCAAATCGATACGCGCAGGCGGCAGTTCCCGCTCGGCCATCAGCCCACGCCAGCTGTCCATCAGGCGCTGCAACCGCTCCACCGGCTTGTCACGCCCCAGTTGCAGCTGCGTGCCATTGCTCACCTGCATGGCCCAGGATCCGCGTTCGTGAAGCTCGAGCGTCTCGATTTCGAGGCCGGCCTGGGCCAGCTGGGAATTGAACTGTTCCCACTTTTCCAGCACCTCATCCAGGCGTGACTCCGGCCCGTTCAGCCACGGAAGGCCCTGGATGCCCGCGGCATCGGGTGCCTGAAACACCGAGCGCCGCGTGGATACCAGGCCATCGTGGTTCCAGTGCGCCAGTGGCTGGAATTCTTCGACCGTGACGACTACGGTATCCGGCCACTTTTTCTGTACCTGCGCGACGGCCACCCAGGGTTTGCGCAAGGCCGCTTCCTGCAGCTTCTGCAAATCCACCGTGAAAAAGCTGGCGCTGACCAGCGGAGCGAGACTGGAACGGAGCTGCTCCGCGCTGATCCGCTGGAACGAACCATTCACTTCCAGCCAGCGTATCGGCCAGCGCTCGCTGGCCACGATCCCTGTGCTCACCCAGGTGGTTCCACCGATCGCCATTGCAAACAACGCCAGCACCAGCCAGATGCCATGGCTGAAACCGCGGCTGGTTTCCCACCGGGTGGCGTGCCGGGGAACATAGCGGCTGGCATATCGACCCGCATGGCCCCGTGCAGCCCGCCTGGCTCTGCCGAAGTTCATAAGCTGGTCTCCAGGATTCGCCAGACCAGTTCATCAAAACCCACGCCGATGGCTGCCGCGGCCTGCGGCACCAGGCTGTGGTCGGTCATTCCCGGAGTGGTGTTCACCTCCAGGAACCAGGGCTGGCCGGAATCATCCAGCAGGAAGTCCACGCGCCCCCAGCCGGAAGCTCCCAACAGGTCGAATGCCCGGATGGATTGTTCCCGCAGCTCCCGTTCGATGGACTCATCCAGTCCGCAGGGGCAGAAATACTGTGTTTCGTCCGATTCATACTTGGCGGTGTAATCGTAGAATTCGCGCGGCGTGGCAACCCGGATCAACGGCAGGCCCACGCCATCCAGAACGCCGGCAAAATATTCGGCGCCGCGGATTTCCTTTTCGACGATGGTTGTAGCCCCGTACTGGCGCGCCAGGGCGACGGCCTCGTCCAGGTCCCCAGCGCGCTTCACCCGGGTGATGCCGATGCTGGAGCCCAGTCCCGCCGGCTTGACGAACAGCGGCAGTCCGAACTCTTCAATCACTTCGTGGTAGTTGTTTTCATCGTGAGAAAAGCAGCGGAACGGCGGCGTGTTGATGCCGTTGCGTTCCCACAGCCACTTGGAGCGGACTTTGTCCATGGTCAGAGCGGACGATGCCAGGTCAGAACCGGTGACCGGCACGTCCATCAGCTGCAACGCACCCTGCAATGAACCATCCTCGCCTCCCGGGCCGTGCAGGATGTTGAACACCCGGTCCACGCGGCCTGCGCGTATACCCTCGAACAGCGCCATCGGGCCGTCAAACACCTCGTGCGCAATACCGTTGCGCTGCAGGGCTGCCGCCACCGCGCGCCCGCCATTGAGAGACACCTCGCGCTCTGCGCTGTCACCACCCACCACCAGGCCCACGCGGCCGAACTCCGCGGGGTTGGAGACTTTCAGGGGTGGCAGTTTGATGTTCATCATGGCTCAGGCAACCTCCATCCCGCGCAAGCCGTTCTCACGGATGGTCTGTGCCAGTTGGCCGATATTGCCCGCGCCCAGCAGCAACACCAGGTCATTGGGCTGCAGCATGGCCGGCAAGTCGGTCAGCACGCGATCCACATCGGCAATCAGAACCGGTTCAACCCGGCCGCGTGCACGTATGGACTGGCACAGGGCACGGCTGTCGATCCCGTCAATGGGCGGTTCCCCGGCGGAATAGACTTCGGTCAGAACCACGGCATCGGCGGCGGACAGCACTTCCGCGAAATCGTCAAACAGGTCGCGCGTGCGGGTATAGCGATGCGGCTGGAACACAGCCACCAGGCGCCGGTCCGGCCAGCCACCACGGGCGGCGGCCAGGGTTGCTTTCAGCTCCGAGGGGTGGTGCCCGTAATCCTCAACCACGGAAATCCTGCCATTGCCCCAGGGGTAATCTCCGACTTCCGCAAAGCGACGGCCGATGCCTTTGAATTCAGTCAGTCCGGGCAAAACGCGGTTGATGTCGATACCGAGTTCCCAGGCCACCGCGATGGCGCCCAGCGCGTTCTGCACGTTATGCGCTCCCGGCAGGTTCAGCACCACAGCGTGGCTTGCCATTTCATTCGGCAGGTGCAGGTCAAACTCCATGGTGCGGCCGACCTGGCGCAGGTTGCTGGCGCGGATATCGGCCTGCCCGGACAAGCCGTAGGTCACCACGGCGCGGGTGACCTCGGGCAACAATTCCCGCACGCAAGCGTCATCGATGCACAACACAGCAACACCATAGAAAGGCAGGTGATGGAGGAATTCCAGGAACGCTTTCTTCAGGTTGTCAAAACTGCCGTCGTAGTTTTCCAGGTGGTCCCGGTCGATGTTGGTGACCAGCGCGACGACCGGCTGCAGCAGCAGGAAGGAACCGTCGCTTTCGTCGGCTTCCGCCACCAGGTATTCACCGGTGCCCAGGCGGGCATTGCTGCCCCAGGCATTGAGCAGGCCGCCGATGACAAACGTGGGGTCCAGCCCCGCTTCAGCCAGCAGGCTGGCAGTGAGGCTGGTGGTCGTAGTCTTTCCGTGCGTTCCGGCCACCGCGATGCCGCGACGGAAACGCATCAATTCCGCCAGCATTTCCGCGCGTGGCACCACCGGTATGCGCAGCTCACGTGCCGCGGCCACTTCGGGGTTGTCCGCTTTCACCGCGCTGGAAACCACCAGCACATCAGCGCCTTCGATATGCGCGGCATCGTGCCCACTGAAGATTTTCGCACCGAGCTCCTGCAAGTGCCGTGTGGTACTGCTGGCGGCGAGATCGGAGCCGCTCACGGCAAAACCCTGGTTGACCAGCACTTCGGCAATCCCGCTCATGCCGGCGCCACCCACTCCGACAAAGTGAACCCGCTTGATACGCCGCATCGGCTGCAGGTGCGGGCCCGCCAATGCCCGTTGCAGGACGTGGGTGTCCACGGTGCTATTCACGGTGCTGTTGTCACCTTTATTCCTGTTGGCCGCTGCCATCATGCCGCCATGCTCCGCACACAGATGTCCGCTACCCGTTCGGCAGAATCCGGCACCGCCAATGCCCGCGCGGCACAGGCCATGCGCAACAACCTGGTGCGATCGGACAGCAGCTCGGTGAGATGGCTGGCCATGCTTTCAATGCTGCAGC
>CBFGWJ010000210.1:0-4738 GCA_965652335.1 uncultured Gammaproteobacteria bacterium
CGGGAGCAACAGGTGCAACCGGCCCTACCGGTAACATCGGCCCAACCGGCCCGGCTGGTGCCACGGGCGCACCGGGTGTGACCGGTGCGGCTGGAAACACGGGACCGCAGGGTGCTACGGGCGCACAGGGTGCACAAGGTCCGCAAGGGCCTCAGGGAGCAGACGGTGCGCAGGGCGCCCAGGGTGTTCCCGGCGCAACCGGCGCCACGGGTAGCTCAGGCGCTACCGGCGCAACCGGGCCACAGGGTGCCACGGGCCCGCAAGGTGATCCGGGTGTAACCGGTTCGGCAGGCCCCACCGGTGAGATCGGTCCCCAGGGCGCGACCGGTCCTCAAGGCCCACAGGGCGTGCCTGGCGCGACTGGATCACCGGGTGTACCTGGCGCACCAGGGCCCCAGGGCGCTACTGGCCCGCAGGGCGCCCAGGGCATTCCGGGTGTAACCGGCCCAGCTGGTGACACCGGGCCGCAAGGTCCCTCGGGCGGTGGTTTTGCGCCAGGCTCCATCACTGTGGAAACGGCTACGGGTGGTAATGGCGCTGAAGGTGTAGGCGTAGATTGCCCCGGAGACGGCATTGCGTTGGGCGGAGGCGGCGACAGCGATGACTCAAGTCCTGGCGATGGCTGGTTGATTTCGGCACCGCTCGCGGATAACGACAACAGCAGCAGTGGCGGCTGGAATCTTGCCGAAGAAGATGATGTGCCGACCGGCTGGTACGTGGAATGGGAAAGCATCAGTGGCGGCGGTGGCGGTTCCAATGTGGTCGTCTACGCAATCTGTTTTGATCCAACGCCATAAACCGCATCATGAGTGCATGATTCGCAAACACCGTAAACTTTGATGCAGCAAGAAAAGAGGAGGTTAAAAACCTCCTCTTTTTTTGTGCGCCAACAAGGCAATCCATCCACAGGATTTCAGCCGGCGAGTCCTCCCGGTTGAGACCGGGGGGGGTACATTGATATCCTGACCGACAGTCCATCGCAACCCGCGCGAGCTCCGATCGGCCCTGAATCCCGAGCAACCCTGACCACCCGCACTCCATGTCCAATCCAGAACTGCCATCTGACAAACCACCGGCAAGAATCTGCCTGAACATGATCGTCCGGAATGAAACACGGGTGCTGCCGCGCCTGTTCCAGTCGATTCAGAATTACATCGACTGTTACGTGATCGTGGACACCGGCTCTACCGACGGCACGCAGGATTTCATCCGCAAATGGATGGCCGATGCCGGTATTCCCGGTGAGCTGCATGAACGCGAGTGGGTGAATTTCGGCCACAACCGCCAGCAGGCGCTGGAACTGGCCGTTGCGGCCGATTGCGCCGACTGGCTGCTGGTCATCGATGCCGATGAAGAACTCGGCATCGATGACCCGGGCTTCAGGAGCAAGCTCCAACCGGGTGTCAGCTATGACATCTTCAAGCACCACAACAATGTTCGCTACGCGGTGCCTCACCTGCTGGATATCCGCTTCAACCGCTGGCGCTGGAAAGGCGTAGTCCACAACTACCTGCAACACCTTGAAGGCGAAAACCGCAGGCAGGTGCTGCAGGACATCTGGATCATCTACCACAGTGGTGAAGGCGCCAAATCGCAGGGCCTGACCCCGAGGCAGAAATACCTGCGCGACGCAAAGCTGCTCGCCGCCGAGCTGAAAAAGGATCCATCGGACAGCCGCAGCCAGTTCTACCTGGCGCAGTCACTGCTGCATGCCGGCGAGCTGGAAAAAGCGCTGGAAGCCTACCGGCGCCGCATTGAAATGGAAGGCTACGTCGAGGAGCAATTCATCTCACAACTGCAGATCGGGCGAATTTCCATCCAGCTGGGCAAGCTGGAGCGCATCGTCCTGCAGGAACTGCTCAACGCCTATGAACTGCGGCCCAACCGCGCGGAGCCCTTGTACAGCCTGGCGGTGCATTTTCGTGAGAAGAAAAAATATGGCCGGGCATATGTCTTCGCCCAAACGGCCAATTCGCTGGGCCTGCCCAATGACCACTTGTTTGTCGAACACGAAGTGTACGCCTGGCGCGCGCTGGATGAGCTGGCCGTTTCATCCTACTGGGTGGGGCAATACCGGCTGTCGCTGGACTGCGGCGAGGAGCTGCTGCGCCGCAACGCTTCGGGCGTGGCGATCCACAATGACGACATGCGCCGCATCAACCAGAACATCACTTACGCAAAGGCCAGGCTGGATAACTGATCATGCCGGGCGACCTGATTCGAGTATTGATGATCGGCCATCCCGACCCTGGTTTCCATGAATCCGTGCGGCTGGAAAACATTCCGGCAACCTGGGCCGACGGCTTTTCCATAACCCGCACGGAAAATGATCATGGCTTGCTGCCACTTCTGGCACAGGCCAGGCCCCAGGTCATCGTCAGTTTCGGCTCCCTCTCCGTCCTGAAGGAGCTGCAGGCTGCCTCTCTCGATATCCGCCAGCGCTGGATCCATTTCGAAGATCCGGCAGTGGAACCACCCGTTCTGGCTTCACGCATCATGAACTGCTACGTGAATTTCGCCACCCGCAACCGTTTTCCGAACGAGCCGCTGGTATCCGTGTTTACGCCCGCCTACCGGTCAGGCGAACGGATCAAGCGGCTGTACCGATCATTGCTTGACCAGACCTACCGCAATTGGGAATGGGTTGTTTATGACGATTCCCCGGATGAGAACACCTTTGACCTGCTGAAGGATTTGCGCCGCCAGGACCCGCGTATCTCGCTGTTCCGTTCCGACCAGAACTGTGGTGACATCGGAGAAGTCAAGCGCCGCTGCTGTGGATTGGCCAGAGGCAGCATCCTGGCTGAAGCAGATCATGACGACGAACTCACCAACCACTGCCTGGCGGATGTGGTCGAGGCGTTCAACACGTTTCCCGATGCGGGCTTTGCCTATACCGACTGCGCGGAAGTGTTTGAAGACGGGAGGAACGCGAGTTATGGCGAATCGTTTGCCTATGGCTTTGGCAGCTACCGCACCGAGAGCTATCGCGGCCGGAATTACCTGGTGACCAATTACCCGTCCATCAATTCCAAAACCGTTCGCAATATCGTCAGCATGCCGAACCACATTCGCGCCTGGCGGCGGCAAGCGTACAACGAGGCAGGCGGCTATGGCAGCGCCATCCACATTGCCGATGACTACGAGCTGTGCGTGCGAACCTTCCTCACCACGCGCATGGTGCACGTGCAACGTTTCGGCTATATCCAGTACCTGGGAACATCCAATGAAAACACCCAGCGCACGCGCAACAAGGAGATCCAGCGCCTGGTGGCCTGGTTCCTGCAGCGATATGAGGAAGAAATCCATGAACGTTTCAAGCAACTGGGAGTGGATGACTTCCTGCGCAAGAATGGAAAATGCGACTGGAGCATCGCCAATCCCGAGCCGGCGCCAGTGGCCAATTACATACTGAAGTAACCCTCAATCCACAGCCTGCACCATTCCAGGACCCTCCTGGAAACCTCATTCAAGCTGCAACTGGAACCCTCCCGTTCCCATCGCTCAAGGCCCTGCCCAAACCCGGGATACGAAGCGCCATCGAGTGTGCTCTGGAGCAGGGTCGAAAGTTAAAAAGCCCACTCGAATTGACCTGGATCAACTGAATCCTGTTTACCGGGCATTCGATTTCTTTAGTCACTTGCACTACAAGACTGACGATCCTAGAATTTTCCCATTCAGTCCACCAAAGGAAGCGAACCACCATGAATGCCGCCGTTGAAGAATTGCTTGATGCGCCGTTTGGCGAATCCCACGGCCCGATGCTCACCGGAGCACTGGCGCCCATCTTTGAAGAGTTCGTGCTGGACAGTTTCACCATCGAAGGTGAAATTCCGGCGGACCTCAACGGCGTGTACCTGCGCAACGGCCCCAACCAGCGTTTTGAGCCTACTGGCCTGTACCACGCTTTCGATGGCGACGGCATGCTGCACGCCGCCCACTTCGACAGGGGCAAGGTGACCTATCGCAACAAATGGATACGCACCGATGCCTGGCTGGAGGAAGACAAGGTCCACAAATCACTTTATGCGGGTATCTACAACACCCGCAAGGGGCGCGATGACCTGCGCCTGAAAGACACCGCCAACACCGATGTCATCGGCCATGCCGGACACGCGGTGGCCTGCTGGTATCTGGCTGGAGTGCCCTACCATGTTGACCCGATCACCCTCAAGACCATCGGCCGCGGCGACTACCTGTTTGGGCCCGGCAAGGGCTTCTCGGCACATCCCAAAGTGGACGAGCAAACGGGCGACCTGCTGTATTTTGACTACTATCATTCGCACCCGCATATGAGCTACGGGGTAGTGGATGCCACCGGCAAAGCCACGCACCAGACCCTGATTGAACTGCCCGGCGCGCGCCTGCCGCACGACATGGCCATCACCGAGCACTACACCATCCTGCACGACCTGCCGGTGTTCAATGATGAGGAAGCATTCAAGGCCGGACGGCACAAGATCCGCTTTGATTCCACCCTGCCCGCCCGCTTCGGCGTGATTCCACGTTATGGCGATGGCAGCTCCATCCGCTGGTTTGAGTTTTCACCCTGCTTTGTCTACCACGTCGTCAATGCCTGGGAGGAAGGCGACGAGATCGTCATGGTTGCCTGCCGCTACATGCCGGTGCGGGCTGCCGACGGCAGCATCGATGAAAAACTCACGGCCCGCCATATCGCCACCCTGGTGATGAATGCCAGGCTGTGGCGTTACCGCATGAACCTGAAAACGGGTGAAGC
>CBFGWJ010000211.1:0-4733 GCA_965652335.1 uncultured Gammaproteobacteria bacterium
TATAACGCTGACCTGGTGATCTGGTCACACAATCCTTTCAGCATCTACGCCCATGCCGAGCAGGTATTCATGGACGGCGCTCTGGTATTTGATCGCAACGATGCAGGGCGGCAACCTCAAAGCGATGCTGAACTGGGTTTCGCGGCGCGGGAGTTGCGGCCATGATCCGGCGAACTGGTGTGTCCCTGCTGGCTGCCGTGCTGGCCAACGTGCTGACAAATGCGGCCATTGCCGACGATGTGCTGATCGAGCATGCCCGCATCTACAGCATGGTTGCCGGGGATGCGGTGATCGAGGACGGGCAGTTGCTGGTTAGGGACGGAGTCATAGCAGCGATCGGTCACGATGTTGCTGCTCCCGCTGGTGCACGGGTAGTGGATGCACAGGGCCGGATGCTCACGCCTGGATTGGTCACTGCCGCATCGCAGCTGGGCCTGACTGAAATCTCCGGCAACGACCACAGCACCGATCACAGCACCGGCCAAGGTGCTGGCGGCCAGAACCTCGGGCCGGGTTTTGATGTGTCGCTGGCAATCAATCCCGCTTCAGAGTTGCTGCGGGTGGCCCGGGCCGATGGCCTGGTCCATGCCATCACGCTGCCGGGTGGCTCCGCTGATCCCGTGTTCAAAGGGCAGGGTGCGCTGCTGAAGCTGGGAGATGAGGCGAATATCCTGCAACGGGAGCGATTACTGCAGTATGCCCAGGTGGGGGGAACCAGTGCTGCGGCAGCGGGTGGTTCCAGGGCGGCACAGTGGCAGCTGCTGCAGATTTCCCTGCAATCTGCCAGGCAAGCCGAGCCAGTTTCCGGCCCGCTGGCCGCCAAAAGCGTGGAGGAATTGAACCGCGCTGCGCTGCAGGGCCTGCTCGATGGAAAGCAGCCGCTGCTGCTGGATGCGCGGCGCGAATCCGATATTCGCCAGGCCGTGGTGCTGCAGCGGCGGTTCGGCCTGCGGCTGGTGATCCTGGGGGGTTCGGAGGCCTGGCGTGTGGCGCCGGAACTGGCTGCCGCCAAGGTGCCGGTGATACTGGATGCAGGCAGTTACCTGCCCATGAGCGCCGATGAGTGGGGCGTGCGCGCCGATGCTGCCCGCATACTCCGCGAGGCGGGGGTGCTGCTGGCCTTTTACCCCGGCTTTTCACTGTATTACTCACTCAACGCCGGTACGGGCGCACGTGAAGCAGCGGGTTTTGCCGTTGCCAATGGGCTGGACTGGGAAGAGGGCTTGCGTGGCCTGACTGCCAACCCGGCCCGGATTTTCGGCCTTGAAGACCGGGCCGGCACATTGGCGGTTGGTATGCCCGCCGACCTGGTGATCTGGGACGGTGATCCGCTGGAGCCTGCCAGCGCGCCAGTGCTGGTGCTGGTTGGGGGCAAGGAGGCTTCGGCGCTTACGCGACAATCCTTGCTGCGCGATCGCTACCACCCTCATGCCGGGCAGCGGGCCGCACAGCAGACTCTGCCGGCGGCCTATCATTGATGCATTCCGCCAGGACAATCACGCATGCACCCTGCCTGGCGCTATTGCTGGTTGCATGTCCGGCTGGCTTCATGCTCGGTGATGAATTGCCCATGCAACCCGCCCGCACAGTGGAGTTCTCGACGGAGGAGGGTACCTGGCTGTCGCTGGATGTTTCACCCGATGGCAAAACCATTGTATTCGACATGCTGGGTGATCTTTACGCCGTCAGCAGCAAAGGTGGCAAAGCCAAAGCCCTGACCAGCGGGATGGCCTTTGATACCCAGGCGGTGTTCTCACCGGACGGTAAACAGCTGGCGTTCGTTTCGGACCGCAGCGGTGCTGAAAACCTGTGGCTGGCAAAACCGGATGGCAGCGAACCCCGGCAGCTGACTTTCAGCAACGATGACCGGCCCATGTCGTCACCTGAGTGGTCGGCTGATGGGCAATCCGTATTCGCCATCATTCACCGTGTTGACCTGCAGGCAGCGGGTTTGTGGGAATTCAGCCTCGATCCTGCGGTTGGAGCAAGGGAAATCATTCCGATCCGGACTTCCCCGGAGCAGGATCGCGACTCCTGGCTGAGCGTCGCCGACCCTGCTGTGTCGCGGGATGGCCGTTTCGTCTACTTCGCGGGCCACAATGGAACCACGGCCGATGGCGCGGTGCCGGAGTGGACGATCCGCCGCCACAGCCTTGAAGATGGCACGCAGGAAACACTGGTTTCCGCGCCCCGCAGCCCGCGTCCCGACCTCAGCGGCGGCGCCTATTTCCGGCCGACCTTGTCACCCGATGGCAGCAAGCTGGTTTATGCCACGCGATTTGATGGCCAGGCCGGACTGCGTTTGCTGGACCTGGACAGCGGCGCAGACGAATGGTTGCTGTACCCGGCAGGCCATGACCAGGCGATGGCATCGCACTGGCAGGGCATCCTGCCGCGATTCACCTTCACGCCGGATGGCCACGACCTGCTGTTGAGCCGGGAAGGGCAGATCAGGCGACTCGATCTGCAAACTGGCGAAGAAACGGCGGTGCCTTTCAAAGCAGAGGTCAGCCTGGCCATTGGCCCGGACCTGCATGTGCCCATCGTGCAGGAAACCGGCCCGGTGAGGGCGCGCTTGATCGAGACCCCGGAAGTCTCTCCCGATGGCAGGCAGCTGGCCTTTACCGCCTTGACCCGCGTCTACCTGATGGAACTTGAAGCAGGTGCAAAGCCCCGTTTGCTCACCGATTCAGGGTCCCCGGAATTCAACCCGTCGTGGTCGCCCGACGGCGCGCAACTGGCATATGTCAGCTGGACCGCGAAAGCCGCGGGCCAGGTGTGGATAGCCGCGGCCGATGGCACGGCCAAACCGCGACAACTCACCCACACCGCCGCCTTCTATACCAGCCCGGTGTTCACACCCGACGGCAAGGCCGTCGTGGTGCTGCGTTCCAGCCACAGCGTGCGCATGCATACCTTCATGGACTATGGCTTGCTGCGCGAGGCAGAGCTGGTGCAGCTGCCGCTGGATGGATCAGCCGGGCGTGTCCTGGCCAGGGGGCAACTCGGCGGCAAGCCGGGTTTCCTGCCGAAGCAGGGTCGTGTGACGATCAACGCGAGTGAGGGGGTGGTTTCAATTCCACTGCAGGGTGGTGAGCCCGAGCCCGAGATACAGGTGTTGGGCCCGGGCTGGTATTTTGCTGAAGGTCCGGCGCCGGCTGACCAGCTCAAACTCAGTCCGGACGGACGTTGGGCCCTGGCGCAATTCGCCCAGCAGTTGTTCCTGGTGGCTGTGCCGGAAAGCGGTGAAAAGACCGTGAACTTGCTGCAGCCTGCCGTGCCCTTCCGCAAACTTACCGATGTTGGCGCGGATTTTTTTGACTGGGCTGATGGCGGCAAAACCATCACCTGGGCTGTGGGTTCGACCTGGTACCGCCGACCGCTGGATGGTGTGCAACTGCCTCCTGCCAACAGCCAGGAGCGCAGCGTCGATGCGCCGGAACTGCCGGATGGCTCGCCGAACGCGGCAGCTGGCGTTGAAGCGTTCCAGGCAGTGGTGGAAGTGCCCCGCGACACGCCGAAGGGCGAATTGCTGCTCACCGGCGCTACCGCCATGACCATGAGCGGCGGCTGGCAAGCAGGTGACTATCGCGCCGATGTCATTCCGGAAGCCGATATCCTGATCGTCGATGACCGCATTGCCGCAATCGGCACGCGTGGCAGTATCAGTGTGATGGCAGGGGTGAACACGATGGATGTCAGTGGCAAGTTCATCCTGCCCGGCTTCATCGACACCCACGACCACCTGGCGGAAATCCGCCGCCGCGTGCTGGACCTGGAAACCTGGTCGCCGGCCGCCAGCCTGGCCTATGGTGTCACCACGAAGTTTGATCCGTCCTCGCTCTCCATCGACATGCTGGCCTACGAGGACCTGGTGGATGCCGGCATGATCACCGGCGCGCGCATCCACAGTACCGGCCCGGCGCTGTTTTCCTTTAACCGGTTTGAATCAGAACAGCAGGTCAAGCGGGTGCTGCAGCGCTACCGGGATCATTACCGCACGCGCAATATCAAAATGTACCGTACCGGCAACCGTGAGGTGCGGCAGTGGGTCGCGATGGCCGCCAGTGAGCTGGGCATGCTGCCCACCACCGAGGGTGCGCTGGCGCTGAAACTGGACCTGACGCAGATCATTGACGGCTTTGCCGGGCAGGAACATGCTTTGCCAACAGTACCCCTGTACCGTGACGTGGTGCAATTGCTGGTGCAAAGCGGGGTCAGCTACAACAGCACCCTGCTGATCACCAACGGTGGCCCCGAGGCACAGGATTGGTTCATCAGTTCGCAGGATTTGACCGAAGATCCCAGGCTCAATCGCTTCTGGCCGCGCTACACGGTGGACATCAAGCTGCGGCAGCGCACCTGGCGCACGCTGGATGATTACCTGTTTCCGCAGATTGCAGCCAGCGTGGCGAAAGTAATGCGCGCCGGCGGCTGGATTGGCATGGGATCGCACGGCGAAGTACCCGGCATCGGCTTCCTGTGGGAAATGCAGGCTCATGCCATGGGCGGTATGTTGCCCATGGAAGCATTGCGCGCCGGCACGCTGGGCAGTGCCCGGGCCATTGGCCGTGAAGCCGAATTTGGCAGCCTCGAGGCCGGCAAATATGCCGACCTGGTGATTCTTGATGAAAATCCACTGCAGGACCTCGGCAACACATTATCCATTAGCCAGGTGATGAAGAACGGCCGTTTGTACGAAGCGGACACCCTGGCGGAAATCTGGCCGCGCA
>CBFGWJ010000212.1:0-4704 GCA_965652335.1 uncultured Gammaproteobacteria bacterium
TGGCGGCGCAGTTCGAAAGCTTCATCAATCCGCTGGTGATCCTGGTGACGGTGCCGCTGGCCATGACCGGGGCCCTGCTGGGCCTGTGGTTCTATGGCTCGTCCATCAACGTGTTCAGCCAGATTGGCGCCATCCTGCTGATCGGGCTGTCGGCGAAGAACGGCGTGCTGATCGTGGAATTCGCCAACCAGCTGCGCGACCGCGGCCTGGAGATCGGCGAAGCGGTGCTGGAAGCCGCATCCGTGCGCCTGCGGCCCATCCTCATGACCAGCGCCGCCACCACCTTTGGCGCGCTGCCGCTGCTGCTGGGCACCGGCGCCGGAGCGGAGAGCCGGCAGCCCATCGGCATCGTGGTGGCCTTTGGCGTGACGATTTCCGCCACGCTGACACTGTTCATCATACCCTCGCTGTACGTGTTGTTCGCCAAGCGCACTTCTTCCCCGCAAAAGGTGACCCGCCTGATAGAACAGTTGCAGGCCAGCATCACCAGCGAAGGCAAGGCCGGGCTGTGACTCCGTCCGGCTGGTATCGCTATTCGGCGCTGCCCAGGACCTTTGACCTGTCGCAGCCTGGCAACCGCGCCGTGCTGGTTGCCACTGCCGTGTCCGCGGTCGCAGGGTTTGGCTGGGCCCTGGCCTCGGGGCAGGCACTGCAGGCCGCATTGGCCAGTGCGGTAGTGTTTCCCCTGGCGGTGTTTGGCAGCTGGTCACTGGCGCGCGAGTTGCTGCCGGATGACAGTGCGGCTGCATTTCTCAGCATGGCATTGGCCTTCCTGGCCTGCCTGGCGTTCATCACTCCCGGTGTCCTCCCGCTCTATGCCACCTTGGGGCTGGTGCGGGTGGTCAACCGCAGCAATGGCCTGGAGGCTCACCCGACGGATTCTGTGGCGGTGGTTCTGCTGGTGATCCTGGCGGTTTACAGCAGCACCAACGCCTGGTTCGCGGCCGTTGCGGCGCTGGCCTTCGTGCTGGATGCCGGCCTGAAGAATCCATTGCGGCGGCAGCTGTTGTTCGCTGTCCTCTGCATCGGCACCATGGTGGTTTATATCGTCGATCATGATGTTGCCTGGCTGGATGTGAGCGCCCCGCATACGCTGCCGCAATGGCTGGCCATCCTGGCCTGTGTATTGCTGGCATTGAACATGGCGACGTTGAAAAAAGTCCACAGCCGTGCCGGGTTCGGCGGCAAGCGGCTGAATCCCGAGCGCATCAAGGCGGGAATGGCCATCGCCATGCTGGCCTGCCTGCAGGGCCTGGACAACATGCCGCATCACATATTGCTGGTAACGACGGTGGGCGGCTTGTGTCTCGGGATTGCGCTGCGCCGTTCATTTCGTACTACCACGAAGGGTTTGAGACACTAGTTTTTCAAAGGAGAGTAGACATGCGAAAACTGATTCCCATCTTTTGTATCGGCCTGGCCGCTGCCATTGGCAGCACGGCAGCATTGGCATCGGAGCTTTCGGTCAATGCCCGCGTGGAGCAGGCCATGTTTGGCGATCACCGGTCAGAAGCCAACCAGCAGCGCAACCGCTACCGGCATCCGGTGGGAACGCTGGAATTTTTTGGTCTGGACTACGGCATGAAGGTGCTGGAGATCTGGCCTGGCACCGGCTGGTACAGCGAAATCATCGCGCCGGTGTTGCGTAACCGCGGCGAATACGTGGTTGCGAGCTGGGACCAGGGCGTTCCCGACCAGCCCGGTTACCGCTACAGCCTGCATGAGCAGATGATCGCCAAGTTCGCTGCAGAACCGGCGCTGTACGACCAGGTGCGAGTGATTCCCTGGTCACCGCCGCAATCGCCATCACTGGGCGATGCCGGTTCCTACGACCTGGTGCTGACGTTCCGCAACACGCATGGTTGGGTGGAGGAAGGGCTGGCTGAATCGGTCTTTGCCGAATTCGCCCGGGTACTCAAGCCCGGTGGCGTGCTGGGCGTGGTGCAGCATCGGGCCGCAGTGGGCTCGGATCCGGCTGTGACCGCCCCCATGGGCTATGTTTCCGAAGAGGCGGTCATCGCTTATGCCACAGCAGCCGGACTGGTGCTGGAAGACCGCTCCGAAGTCAATGCCAATGCAGCTGATACGCGAGATCACCAGGAAGGGGTGTGGAGCCTGCCGCCCGGGCTGGCCGTATGCGAGCCCATGACCGATGCCGCCGCGCAGGCAGAGTGCCTGGCAGCTTTTCAAGCGATAGGCGAAAGCGACCGCATGACCCTGAAATTCCGCAAGCCCAAGTCCTGATCCAGGCATGATCCCGTAATCGCCGGTCCATTCGGGCCGGCGATTTTGCATGTCGCAGAAGAACCCTGGTGCAGAATTTCCTCCTGTTCACCGTGTCTGTCCTGATCTGGGGCAGTACCTGGCTGGCCATCAATTTCCAGCTGGGAATGGTGGCGCCCGAAGTGTCGGTGTTTTACCGGCAAGCGCTGGCATCCGCGTTGCTGTTTGCCTGGGCGGTATTGCGTCGCATGCCGCTACGTTTTCCCTGGCGGGCGCACGGCTGGTTCCTGCTGCTGGGCCTGACCCTGTTCGGATTCAACTATGTGCTGGCCTATAGCGCACAGCATTTTATTGCTTCGGCCACCAATGCGGTGCTGTTCGCCACCATGGTGTGGATCAATGTGCTGCTGTCGCGGCTGTTCTTTCGCACCCCGTTCGAAGGGCATGTGCTGCTCGGTGCTGCCCTCGGCATGGCCGGTGTGGTGGTGCTGTTCTGGCCATCGCTGGTGGAAGCCGCGCATGAAGGACCGAGCCTCGCCGGCATCACCATCAGTCTGGCCGGCGCCGTGATTGCATCGCTGGGCAACATGGTCTCGCACCAGGCCCAGCAGGAACGCCTGCCGGTGCTGCAGTCCAACGCCTGGGGCATGTTTTACGGCGCCGTGGTCACCGGCCTGTGGGCGCTGCTGGCCGGCAAGCCGTTCGATTTTGAATTCACGGCGGAGTACATCGGCTCGCTGCTGTACCTTGCCATCGTCGGATCGGTCATTGCCTTTGGCTGCTACCTCAGCCTGCTGGGGCGCATCGGCCCGGCGCGCGCGGGTTACATTTCCGTGGTGGTGCCGGTGATCGCCGTTTTACTTTCAATTGCGTTTGAAGGCCTGCAGCTCAATGCCTACATCATGGCCGGATTCGCGCTGGTCCTGGGGGGTAACCTGCTGGTGCTGTTGTTTCGGCGTATCAGGGTGCCGCGCAGGCCTTTGTAGACTCTGTGTCTCAGGCCACCACGCCGAAAGCCCTGCCCACCGCGGCGGTGAGCAGCATGGCAAAAGCGCCCCAGAAAGTAACCCGCAGGGCACCTTTACCGAGTGGCGCGCCTCCGGCCCAGGCGGCGATGGCGCCCAGCAGTGCCAGGAACAGCAGTGAAAATGCCGACACCCATGGAATGACCCGGTTCAGAGGAACGGCCCATGCAACCGCCAGGGGCAAGATGGCGCCCACAGTAAAAGTGGCCGCGGAGTACAGCGCAGCCTGGACCGGCCGGGCGTTGGCGATTTCGGAAATGCCGATCTCATCCCGCGCGTGTGCGCCCAGGGCGTCATGCGCCATGAGTTGTTCGGCTACTTCCAGCGCCAGTCCGGGTTCGATGCCGCGATCCTCGTAAATCCGGGCCAGCTCCTTTTTTTCCGATTCGGGGTGTTCTTCCAGGGCTATTTTCTCCAGCTCGAGGTCTGCTTTCTCGGTATCCGCCTGGGAGCTGACCGACACATACTCTCCCGCCGCCATGGACATGGCGCCGGCAACCAGTCCCGCCACGCCTGCCAGCAGGATGCCCTCGCGGCCGGTGCTGGCCGCGGCCACCCCGATGATCAGGCTGGCGGTGGAAACAATGCCATCATTGGCGCCGAGCACGGCTGCGCGCAGCCAGCCGACGCGATGGGCCTTGTGGTGTTCTTCGTAAGTCATGTGGGTGTCCGGCTCGGGATCTGTAACTTATTATTGCAGACCATGAGGCCGGATTCCCGCGGCAGGCTATAAAAACCTTTCGCGCAGAAATTGGGCGATGCCGTCTTCATCATGATGGCCGATCACCGCCGTGGCGGCGGCCTGCACTTCCGCCTTCGCATTGGCCGGAGCGTAGGCTTCATCAGCACGGGCAAACATGCTGAGGTCATTGTCGCTGTCGCCAAAACAGACCACCCGGGTCAGCCCCAGTGATTCACGCAGGATTTCGATGGCGCCGCCCTTGCTGGCTTCGACGTGGTGAATGTCGATCCAGCGCCAGTTCTTGTCTTCCCAGGCCGTTCCCACATAAGCCACCAGGTGTTTTTCACTCTGCACCAGCTGTTCGATGGCGCCGATAGCCGGCGGCAGGCCGATGGCGCTGATGTTGGTGATTTCGGCATCGGCCGGTAACTCGGCCAAAGTCCGGATGGCCACTTCCGGGTGCGCGCTGAAGTGCTTTGCCAGCATGGTTTCAAGCTCGTTCTGCAACGGGCCGTGGTAGATCGCATGCCGGTTGCCGGGCTCAAAGGTGAAGATGAAGGGTGTTAGGCGCTGCGCCAACGCGGCCTGCATGACGTGCTGTATCTCGTCCAGGCTCAGGTAACTCTGGTGCGAATAGGCATTGTCGGCCGGGTTCCAGATCATCACGCCGTTCTTGTATACCTGCGGAAAACGGAAGCCCTGGTCTTTCAAAAGGTCGCGCGATGCGTGCAGCGAACGTCCCGTGGCGACCGTGTAGGCGATGCCGCGCCTGGA
>CBFGWJ010000213.1:0-4704 GCA_965652335.1 uncultured Gammaproteobacteria bacterium
CCCACCAGGTGGCAGGAGGACCAGCCCAGCGCTTCGAGGGTTTCGTGGATGTCCCACATGAATTCAATCACGTAGTACCTGGCGGACGGATGACGGTGCTGGGAGCGGCCGTGGCCGGGCCAGTCGATGGCCACGACATTGAAGTCATCCAGCCTCTCGGCCATGGGTACGAAGGAGTTGGCGTTGTCCAGCCAGCCGTGCAGGGCCAGTACCGGAATGCCCAGCGGGTCGCCCCAACGCAGGCCAGCCAGTTCCAGGTGTGGCGTGTGCAGTGTGATTTCCTTGAATTCAATGGCCATGGTTCTGCTTGCTGTCCGTTTCAATAGTACTCAAAGGGCTTCCAGGTTGGCGTAGGCCAGCACCAGCCACTTGGTTCCGGCATTGGCAAAGTTTACCTGCACGCGGGTGTGCTCGCCGGAACCCTCAAAGGCCAGCACCATGCCGTCGCCGAACTTGCGGTGGGTGACGCTTTGGCCGAGTTTGAAGGGCCAGTCCTGCCCCTTCACCGGCGCAACCCGTGCCACGGTTGGCGTCGCGCGCGAGGCCGGAACCCAGGGCCGGTTCTGCGCCACGCGCGGGCGGATTTCGCGCAGCCGTTCCGCCGGCAATTCATTGATGAAGCGGGACGGGCGGCAGGGGCTTTCCGAACCAAACATTCGCCGTACTTCGGCATAGCTCATCACCAGGTGTTCACGTGCGCGGGTAATCCCCACATAGGCTAACCTGCGTTCCTCCTCGAGCCGGCCGCCAGATTCTTCCACCGAACGCTGGTGCGGGAACAGGCCTTCCTCCACGCCGGCCATGAACACCAGCGGGAACTCCAGCCCCTTGGCGGAGTGCAACGTCATCAATTGCACGCAGTCATCCCAGCTCTCGCCCTGGGTTTCACCCGCTTCAAGAGCGGCGCGGCTGAGGAAAGACTGCAGCTCGGTCATGCCCACCTCGGCATCTTCGGCCGGGACGATGAAGGAGTCAGCGGCATTCACCAGTTCCCGCAGGTTTTCTTCGCGCGTTTCGGAACGCTCGCGGGGTTCCTTGTCGTAAGCCGTCAGCAGGTTGCTGTCATCGATAACACCCTGCATCTGGTTGCCCAGTGACCAGTCCTTCATACGCTCCGTCATGCCATTGATGAGGTCGACAAAACCCTGCACCGCATTGGCCGCGCGGCCCGCCAGCTTGTTCTGCTGCAGGCAGGCATTGATGGCGGTCCACAGGCTGACGCCGGCTTCACGCGCCTGGATGCGCAGTTCGGCCACCGTCTTGTCACCGATGGCGCGGGCGGGTTTGTTGATCACGCGCTCCAGCGCAGCATCGTCATGCGGGTTCTGCAGCAGGCGCAAATAGGCCAGGGCATCCTTCACCTCCAGCCGCTCGAAGAAGCGCTGGCCGCCATACACCCGGTAGGGAATGCTTTCGCGCAGCAGGTATTCTTCGAACAAACGGGACTGCGCCGTGGTGCGGTAAAGTATGGCCGCATCTTCGGCCTTGCGGCCTTCATCCAGCCAGCGGCGGATCTGCTCTACCACGAAGCGCGCCTCGTCCTGCTCGTTGTAGGCGGCGTAGATCTGGATGGGCTCGCCCTCCTTGCCGGCGGTCCACAGCTTCTTGCCCATGCGGCCGGTGTTGTTGGCGATCAGTGTGTTGGCCGCTTCCAGGATGTTGCCAGTGGAGCGGTAGTTCTGTTCCAGGCGGATGGTGGTGACATCGGGAAAATCACGCACGAAGCTCTGCACGTTCTCCACCTTGGCGCCGCGCCAGCCGTAAATCGACTGGTCGTCATCGCCCACCACGAACACATTGCCGGTGGAACCGGCCAGCATGCGCAGCCAGGCGTACTGGATGGCGTTGGTGTCCTGGAACTCGTCGATCAGCAAATGCTGCAGGCGGCGCTGGTAATGCTGCAACAACTGTGGCTGCTCCAGCCACAGTTCGTGCGCGCGCAGCAGCAGCTCGGCAAAATCCACCAGGCCGCCGCGCTGGCAGTACTCTTCATAGCGGTGATAGATATTCACCCAGGCAGCGGTGGTGGGGTGATCCATGTGCTCGATGTGCCGGGCCCGCTCGCCTTCATCCTTGCGGGCATTGATGAACCATTGCGCCTGGCGTACCGGCCATTGCGATTCATCGTAGCCTTCCTCTCGCAGGATGCGCCGCAGCAAGCGCTGCTGGTCGTCCGAGTCGAGAATCTGGAAGTTCTCCGGCAGCTTGGCTTCCTTCCAGTGCATGCGCAGCAGGCGGTGGGCAATGCCATGGAAGGTACCGATCCACAGCGGCCGGGTGGAAATGCCCAGCAGCTTGCCGGCGCGTTCGCGCATCTCGCCCGCCGCCTTGTTGGTGAAGGTCACCGCCAGGATACCGAGCGGCGACACATGCCCCACCTGGATCAGCCAGGCCAGGCGATGCACCAGCACGCGGGTCTTGCCGCTGCCGGCACCAGCCAGCACCAGCACATGGCCTTCGGGCGCGGTGACCGCCTCGCGCTGCGGATCGTTCAGGTCATCGAGGAGATGGGAGACATCCATCAGGTGGCAGCTTGTTCGCGGGACTTTTCGCGCGCAATGGCGCGATAGCCGATGTCGGTGCGGTGGAACGAACCGGGCCAGCTGATTTGCGCACAGGCCTGGTACGCCGCTGCCTGGGCTTCGGCCACGGTTTCACCCAAAGCGGTCACACAAAGCACGCGTCCGCCGGAAGTGATCACCTGCCCCTCGCTCAAAGCGGTGCCCGCCTGAAAGACTTTGACGCTGGCCGGGAACTCGCTGTCCAGCCCGCTGATGGCTTCACCCTTGCCGTATCGGCCGGGATAACCCTCGGCCGCCATCACCACGCCGAGGCTGGGGCGCGGGTCCCATTGCGTGGTGCACTGGTCCAGTTCGCCGCGCAGGGCAGCCAGGCACAGGTCGGGCAGGTCAGACTGCAGCCGCAGCATCACCGGCTGGGTTTCCGGGTCGCCGAAGCGCACATTGAATTCAATGACCTTGGGGTCGCCTTCCGGCGTGATCATCAGCCCGGCATACAGGAAGCCGGTGAAGGGATGGCCGTCTTTGGCCATGCCATCGATCACGGGCTGGATGATTTCCTGCATCACGCGGGCGTGCAGGGCTTCGTCGATCACCGGCGCCGGCGAGTAGGCGCCCATGCCGCCGGTATTCGGCCCGCGGTCGCCATCATGCACCGCTTTGTGGTCCTGCGAAGTGGCCATGGGCAGCGCATGATGGCCATCGGCCATGACGATGAAACTGGCTTCCTCACCGGCCAGGAACTGCTCTATCACCACCCGGTGCCCGGCTTTGCCATAGGCATTGCCGGCCAGCATGTCGAGCACGGCCGCTTCGGCCTCGGTGGTGGTTTGCGCCACCACCACGCCTTTACCGGCGGCCAGGCCATCGGCCTTCACCACGATGGGCGCGCCCCGATCGCGAATGAACTGCACCGCTGCGGTGACATCGGTGAACTCGCCGTACTCGGCGGTGGGAATTCCGTGCCGTTGCATGAACTGCTTGGCAAAGGCCTTGGAACCTTCGAGCTGCGCCGCGGCGGCTGTAGGGCCGAAGCAGGCCAGGCCAGCTGCTCGAAAGCGATCGACAATCCCGGCCACCAGCGGATCTTCCGGGCCGATGATCGTGAGGCCGATGCCGCGCTCCTGCGCGAATGCCAGCAGGCCGTCAATGTCGTTGGCGGCAAGGGGAATGTTCTCAATACCGGCTTCGGTTGCGGTGCCGGCATTGCCCGGCGCCACGAATACGTGATCGACTGCAGTGGATTGCGCGCATTTCCACGCCAGCGCATGTTCGCGCCCGCCGCTGCCCACGATCAGAACCTTCATTCCTTCAATCCCCCATTCTCAATGACGGAAATGCCGCACGCCGGTGAACACCATGGCCAGGTCATGCTCGTCGGCCGCGGCAATCACCTCATCATCGCGCATCGAGCCGCCCGGGTGAATGATGCAGGCAATGCCCGCTTCGGCGGCGGTGTCGGGGCCATCGCGGAAGGGAAAAAACGCGTCGGAAGCCATGGCCGCACCCTTGAGGTCCAGCCCGGCATCAGCGGCTTTCCAGCGCGCGATGCGGGCCGAATCCACCCGGCTCATCTGGCCGGCGCCGATGCCCAGTGTTCGGCCCCTGGCGGCATAGACAATGGCGTTCGACTTGACCATCTGCGCCACTTTCCAGGCGAACAGCAGGTCGTTCCATTCAACCTCGCTGGGCTGGCGCCGGCTGACCACCTGGCAGTCCGTTCGTTGCAGCAAATGGTTGTCCGCGGTTTGCACCAGCACGCCACCGGATACGCGTTTCAGGTCCAGTTGGCTGCCCGCATTGCCCACCGGCAATTCCAGCACCCGCACGTTGGCCTTGGCGGCCAGTGCAGCCAGTGCCTCGGTGGTGAACGACGGCGCCAGCAACACTTCGACAAACTGGTTGTCCACCAGGGTTTGGGCACATTCGCGGTCAACCTGCCGGTTGAAGGCAATGACGCCGCCAAACGCCGAAGTGGGGTCGGTTGCGAACGCACGCCGGTAAGCTTCAACCGGAGCGTCCGCCACAGCTACTCCGCAGGGATTGGCATGCTTGACGATCACGCAGGCTGCCCCACCAAACAGGTTGACCGCGGCCCAGGCCGCATCGGCATCGGCGATGTTGTTGAAGGAGAGTTCCTTGCCCTGCAGTTGCCGGGCCCTGGCGAGGCCTTCGGCTCCGCCGG
>CBFGWJ010000214.1:0-4691 GCA_965652335.1 uncultured Gammaproteobacteria bacterium
GCCGGATGAGTTGTAGGTGTACCAGGTGCCAACCAGGCGGTTTTCGGACGGAATGGGCTGCAGTATGAAGCCGACTCCGGAACCTTCCTGCACGCCCCACCAGCCGTTGGCGCTGTTATCCACCGGCGCGCGCAGCGGCAGCTCGCCCAGCGGATAGGCCAGGATGCCCAGATCCTGGTTGATGCCGTCACCCACGGCATACAGCGTCAGGATGGCTCCGGCGGGAATGTCAGCCGGCAGCGGGTCGATGTAGTTGACCGTGCCGTCGTTTGAAGCCACCTTCAGGTCGTAGGTGCCGGCCGGAATTTCAAGGTAACCGCTGTTGGCCTTGTAGGGCACGCCCACCAGTCCGGCCACCACATCACCGCCCGCGGTGCGGATGGAAACTTCAGTAGCGGCCAGGTCAGCGGCGAAGGGCGCGGCATGCACCACGCGGATTTTCGCGTTGCCTGCAGCCGGATCGGCGTTGTCATCCACCAGCGCCGTGAGTTCCAGCGGTTGCGTGGAACCGTTGCCGATGGCGAATACGCTGTAATCGGTACCATCGGTCAGCGAGAAAGACTGGCTGATGGCCGGGTCGGCAGCGCCAACCGGGAAAATCTCGATCAGGTAATCACCCGCCGGCAGTTCGGTGTAAGGCACGAAGTCCTTGAACTTGACGTTTTCAAATGTCGGGGTGCCGTTGATGACGATATCCACGGCGGTATTTTCAATGTCCTCGGCAAAAGGAGCCAAATGCAGTACGGCTACCCTGGCTGCAGCAAGAACGCTGCCGGAAAACAGCACTGCGGCCATTGCAAAGGTAAAGACAAGCGATCGTTTCATTTCAAACTCCTCATACTTTGTACAGGTTTAAACGGCTTCAGGTCGTGACCGGCGCCTATGCCTCGATTCATGGCGCGACAAACCTTTGATCGAAAGCGTCCTGACCTTCGACGGGAGTAAAAGTACAGTATTGGTGTAGGTAATCTTATGAATGAAACGTGAAATGAGCGTGAATTCCGGCCAGATTTCGAATTAACTGTATACTTTTTGTATAAATCCATTCAAAATCCCCACCAGCCATGAGCAACCTGTCACAAGCTGCCCCTGAAGCCGGCGACAAGCTGTATACGATCGGAACCGTTGCCCGCTTGACCGGAGTTCCACCCATTACCCTCAGGGCCTGGGAACGGCGTTACGAACTGCTGCGGCCGGTGCGCAAGCAGAGCGGGCACCGGTTGTACACCCGCCAGCACATCGACCTGATCAACCGCATCACGGCGTTGACAGCCCAGGGCATGCGCATCAGCCAGATTCAACCGCACATGCTGGCCACGGATGTAATGGCCGATTCGTCGAGGACGCAGTCCCGCAACACCTGGCAACAACAGCTGGAAAGCCTGGTGGCCGCCATCGTCAGTTTTGATGAGGACAGGCTGGAAGAAATCTACAACGAAGCATTGTCACTCTACCCGGTCGAGATGATGACCCGAAACCTGCTCAGGCCACTCCTGGTGGAGCTGGGCCTGCGCTGGGAAGACGGCAAGGGCAGTGTTGCCGAGGAGCACTTCTTCGCGTTCTACCTGCGCAACAAACTCGGGGCCCGCTATCATCATCGCTCCAGGAAGGCACGGGGCCCGAAGCTGCTGCTGGCAGGTTTGCCGGGGGAGTTGCATGACATTGCCCTGCTGTTGTTTGCCCTGGCCGCCACGGAAATGGGCTTTCGGATCACCTGCCTGGGCACCAACATGCCCCTGGCGGAACTGCCCGGAGTAGCCGCCAGGACGGCCAGTGACGCCGTGGTGCTTTCCGGTTCCGTGGAACCGGGCAAGGCCATCATGGGCAAAGAACTGGAGCGGCTGGCAGCAAACTGCGGTGTGCCCGTGTTCATCGGTGGCCAGGCTTCGGTGCTTGCCTGCGACGCCATCAACAAGGCGGGCGCCATTGGCCTTGGCAATGACCTGGAGGCAGGCCTGCAACGCCTTGCCCGGATGCTCCGGTTTTCAGCCTGAGGCAGCGCTCAGGGCAGTTTTTGCAATGCTTCCATCACCAGTTCGTCAAGCCCGGCGGCGGCTGCATCGTCCGCGGCCGTGGCGTTCAGGTGCATGGCCAGGAGGAATGCCAGCGTATTGTGCCGCCTGGCCAGCCCGGCCTGGCTATTGAATGCCTCAGACCAGTCCGGCAGCGCTCCCGGACCGGAAACCGCCGCGAACCATTCCTGCCAGTAAACATCGTCCAGCAATCCCCGCTGGTGAGCGTAGTACACCACGCGGGCCAGGCGCGCGGGTTCGCCATAGATGTAAAAGACTTCCCCCTGCGGCGCCACTTGCGTAGCCACCGCCCGCAGCAGAATTTGCAACTGGCCGCGGTCGACCTGCGGATTCAGCACCAGCTGCAACGCGAGGTCCGCGCCATGGGCAACACCATGCCGCCACCCTTCGCTGGCGGAGAAACCCCGATAATCACGCACACCCGACAGGTACCCCGCAGCCGCCGTAACCAACAGATCGCGCTGGTCTGCATCGAGCACCGGCTGCAGCCGGTCCATCCGAGCGACCTCCGACAGCAGCAGTGCGGCAAACGGCTGGCGAAAACCCTCACGATCCGGCGCGGCCTGTAACTGCAACAACAGGCCGGAATACAGCACCTGGCGGGTTTCAGGGCTGAGCTGCCCGCCCCGCAGCCAGGTTGATATCCCTTCAAAAGCCACCTGGTCCCGCAGGCGTGGGTCCGGGTCAGCCACACAGGCCAGCAGGTGGCGCGCGAGGTCATTGCGCTGTGTTTCATCCGCCAGTTCAAAGCCTGCTGCGCGCAGCTCCAGCAGGCTGTCGATGGGGTAATCCACTGGCGGGCAGACCGCGGCGGACGCGCCCCATGACCAGCCGGGCACCCACATGGCGCACATCAATGTCAGTAGCCACAGGTTGATTCGAGTCATGGCAACCCCCTGCCTGGAATGTAGCGCCCAGTGTACTATTCCGGCTGAAGGCGGCGACCGAGGAGCAAGCCGATGCGAGTGTCGTTTGGCGTTGTAACGAACGTGGCCAAAGCCCGCACGCTGCGGTTGTGCCGCCGGATGGCAGTATTCCTGCTGGCATTGCCACTGGTGGCCTGCGAACAGGGCCTGCCCTCGCGTTTCGACCAGGTTGCCGGCGTGGATGTCTGCCAACTGGTCAGCCCGGCCGAAGCCGAGCACCTGCTCGGACCTGCACTCAAAGCACCGTTCTCCGAGGCATCAGGTGGCGGCGTTGCCGGCAACTGTACCTGGAGCTTCAAACAGCTGAGCAGTGGCGAGCCCGCCACGCTTTTTGTGATGATGACCACTCGGGCATCGGCTGGCCCGGGCCTGTCCCCGGCACGGTTCCTGGCCGTCAGCGAAGCGGAAATTGCCGCCAGCCTGGGCGCCGAACCCTGGCCGCTGGAGGGCCTGGGTGACCGCGCATTGCTGTTCCAGACGCGCCGGCCGGAGCACTCCGAACTCTATGTCCTGCAATCGGAAACGCTGCTGGCGCTGCGCATCATGGGCGGAAGCGCGGCCCAGATGGAGCAGTTTGCCCGCGCCCTGTCGCGCGAGATCGCCATTCCGGCAACGCCGTCCGGCTGACACCGGTTTGCCCGAATGTGGACACAGCGGAACACGGTATTGGCGATACAATGCGGGTCCCGGTGATGCAGGCGGCCCTCGAATCCTGTTTCACCCCACATCATTGAATGCGAGCATGTTTCGATCAATGCAAGGAGTCTGAAATGCGTGAATCATCCGGCCTGAACCTGCTGTGGCTCGGGCTTTCCATCATCCTCGGGCTGGCGGCGCTGGGTTATTTGCTGGGCGAGGCGGCCATCGAAGTCAAGGAATACGAGCGCAGTGTCACCGCCAAGGGGCTTTCGGAGCGCGAGTATCCCGCCGACGAGGTCATCTGGCCCATCAGCTTCAGCGTGGCAGGCAATGACCTCGGCGCAGTGTACGAGGAACTCGACCAGACCAGCCGGCGGGTGCGTGATTTCCTGGCCGGCACCGGCCTGAAAAATGAGGAAGTCACCCTGGCCACGCCGGTGCTGGTGGACAAGCTGGCCCAGGCCTGGGGCGACGGCCAGGGTGCTGAGTATCGCTACGTGGCCACGCGAACCGTTACGGTTTATTCGCAGCAGGTTGCCCAGGTTCGTGCCGCCATGGGTGGGCTGCTGGAGCTGGGCAAACAGGGCATTGCCTTCACCGGCGACAATTACCAGAACCAGGTGGAGTACCTGTTCACCCGTTTGAATGAGATCAAGCCGGAAATGATCGAGGAAGCCACCCGCAACGCACGTGAAGTGGCGGCGAAGTTTGCCGAGGATTCCGACAGCAAACTGGGCAAGATCCGCAGCGCGTCACAGGGCCAGTTTTCAATAGAGCCGCGCGACACCAACAACCCGCACATCAAGAAAGTGCGGGTGGTTTCGACGGTGGAATATTACCTGTCGGATTGAATCGACAGGAGGGTGTTGTCGCGAGCATGGCTCGCTCCCACAGGTTTCCTGCAGGCGGCAGCCGCGCTGCCGACCAGGCCTCACTCCTGTAGGAGGCAGCCATGCTGCCGAACTGGCCTTCAATGTCGCGAGCATGGCTCGCTCCTACAGGGATATTCCGGGCTCCTCGTGCAGCAGCCAGGCCAGCGCCGCCAGCAGCAGCACCGCCATGGTACCGCTGGCCAGGGCAGTGTTGTCTTCGA
>CBFGWJ010000215.1:0-4670 GCA_965652335.1 uncultured Gammaproteobacteria bacterium
ATTGCGTCCGGCACCGAGGCTGAAGTCCTGCAACCTGTTGTCGTGCAAGCTACTGAAATACCTTCGGGGGTAAACACGCACGAAGCCAGGCAAGCCGACGAGGCCAATGAAACCTGGGGCTATTTTGATCCCGGCAAGGGCTTCCTGCTCGGCAAGAACGACTTTGGCGAACTGTCGATCAGCGGCTACGGCCTGCTGCGCTACATGAACCAGATGGATGACGACGATGTGTTCACCGACCACCTGGGGCGTGAGCGCCCGGTTGACGGCCGCCAGGATATCTATTCCCACCGCATCCTGGTCTGGCTGAACGGTTGGGTCGGTACCCCGAAACTCCGCTACACCATCACCTGGTGGTCCATAACCGCGACCGACCAGGACGCCCTGTTTGCCAACATCGGCTACCAGTTCCACCGCAGTTTCAACCTGTATGCGGGGGTGTTCGGCAACCCCGGCTCGCGTTCCATGCAAGGCTCCCACCCCTATTGGCTGGGTCATGACCGGGTGATGGCTGATGAGTTCTTCCGGCCATTCTTCGGCCAGGGCCTGTATGCCAATGGCGAAGTCGCACCGGGCGTGTGGTACAGCGCCTCCATGGGCAACAGTTCGAGCACCTTGGGCAGTACGGCTTCCCAGCTCGACCGCGATTTCACCTACGGCGGTTCGGTCTGGTGGATGCCGACCACGCATGAGTTCGGTCCACGGGGTGCTTACGGCGACTGGGAGATGCACGATGAGCTGGCCACGCGCTTTGGCATGTCAGCCGTATACAGCCCGGAGGAACGCTACACCGGTATCGATGCGGCGCCGGGAAACACCTCCCTGAAACTCGCTGACAGCGTCAACGTGTTTGAGACCGGAGCGCTGGTTCCGGGCGTGACCGTGACCAATGTGGACTACCGCATACTCGCGCTGGATGCCGGCTTCAAATACAAGGGAATGTTCTTCCAGGCTGAGTACTACCAGCGCTGGCTGGACAGCTTCAAAGCCGATGGCCCCCTGCCCATGGGCGAGATCAGGGACCATGGTTTCTATGTGCAGGCGGCTTTCTACCCCATTCCACAGGTTCTCGAGGTTTACGGTTCTACTTCGCAGGTTTATGGCGACAGTGATGCCGGCTTTGGTGACAGCTCGGACTACATCCTGGGCATGAACTGGTATCCCTTCAATTCGCGCAATCACCGGCTGAACCTGCAATACATCAACGTCGACAAGTCGCCGGTCAGCAGTTCCTTTGGCTATTACGTCGGCGGCCAGGAAGGCGCCACCATCAGCGCCGCTGTTTCCATTTTCTTCTGACCGGAATGGAATGTTGCCAGGAGGTGGAACTCATGAACAGGCATCCAACAAGCACTGCAGGTGGTAGCCGCATCGGCCGTGTCGGCTCTGCCGGTACGGCTTCAGGCGTTGTTGCAGCTGTGTTGCTGTTGCTGGCCTTGGCTGTGCCCGCTCAAGCCCAGGAGCCGCTGTTCCATGACAGCCACTTTCACCTGACCAACTATATCCAGCAAGGCACGGACATCGGGGACTTCCTGGACATGATGGGTGACACGATCGGCCGTTCCACCCTGTTCGGCATTCCGCTGCAGCAGACCTGGTCTTATGAAAACTCCGGCGACTTTGCGCCCACCTACTACCTGCATACCGATGCACCGCTCTACTACTATTCCTTCACCGATGCCTTTATCGCTACCGCCTACCTTTCGCTGACCCCGGAACAGCAGGCCCGGCTGGACCCGATGATCACCGGCTTCAATCCAGCCGACATGTATGGCGTGGACCACATCCGCCGCGTACTGGAAACTTTTCCCGGCGTGTTCAGCGGCATTGGCGAGTTTTCCATCCACAAGGAATTCGTTTCCTCGAAAGTGGCCGGTGACACCGCCAGCCTGACTGATCCGGCACTGGACCGCATTCTTGATTTCGCCGGCGAAGTGGGCCTGGTGGTGATTCTTCACAACGACATTGACATGCCGTTTGCAAAATCCGACCAGGAGCCTGTTTACCTGCAGCAGACCCTGGACCTGCTGAAACGGCATCCGGAAACCACCATCATCTGGGCGCACCTCGGCCTGGGCCGCGTGGTTCATCCCGTGGGCTATGCCAGCGCGCCGGCCGCCAGCCGTGACCCGCGCCAGATGCAGATCGTCAAGCGCGTGCTTGACGATCCCGCGCTGAGCCACGTCCATTTCGACATCTCCTGGGACGAAGTGGCCAAGTACGCCATAGCCAGCCCCGGGACGATCCATCGGACCGCCAGTATTTTGAATCAATATCCCAACCGGTTTTTGTTCGGTACCGATGTAGTGGCGCCTGCTTCACGCGAAGCGATCACCGATGTGTTCAATCTCTGGGCCCCGGTGATGGACCAGCTGACGCCGGAGGCCAAACAGCTACTGACGAAAGACAACTACGTACGTGTCTTCGACCAGGCACGGCAACGGGTGCGCTTTTGGGAAGAGGCAAACAGCAAATAGGAGTGACATATGAAAATTTACACGGGAAGCAGACTTTCTCCAGGTCCGAATTCGGTGCAACCCCGAAGCAGGGCCGCCCTTTTGACTGCGGCAATCACCCTTGGATTGGCTTCCTGGGCGGGTTCGGCAGTGGCCCAGGAGTCCACGCCTTCGATGGAAGAGATGTGGCGAATGATCCAGCAGCAGCAGGCCGAAATCGATGGCCTCAAGGCGCAGAATGCGGAACTGCGGGAGAAACTTGAGGCGCCGGCTGCGGCAACGGCCGCGCCCCAGGCAGCCGCTGTTGCAGCGGCGGAACCGCAACCCGCCCCCGCCAGCAGCGGCTCAGGTACGCGGATTGACCTGTATGGCGCGGCGATGCTGGACATGGGCTACCAGTTCAACCAGAACGATCCGGATTGGTACGACGTGCTGCGCCCCACCAAGCTGCCTGCCTTTGAAGACCAGTTTGGTGATGATGGTGAGTTCTTCGCCAGTGTCCGGCAGAGCCGCTTTGGGGTAAAAAGCTTCACTCCAACAAGCCTTGGCGAACTGAAGACCATCTTTGAGTTTGAGTTGTTCGGCACCGGCGGCGATGCCGGCCAGACGACCTTCCGGCTACGTCATGCCTGGGGTGAACTGGGCCAGTTCGGCGCCGGCCAGACCTGGAGCCCGTTCATGGACATCGACGTTTTCCCCAACTCTCTGGAGTACTGGGGACCGAACGCCATGGTGTTCTTCCGCAACATACAGGCGCGCTGGACGCCGTGGTCCGATGGCGATTCGCGATTTGTATTGGCGCTGGAGCGCCCCGGCGCCAGTGGTGACGGTGGCGAATTCGCCGATCGCGTTGAACTGCAGGACATCAAGGGTGACTTTGAACTGCCCGATCTTTCCGGCCATTACCGCCACGCAGGGGACTGGGGCCATTTGCAGGTTGCCGGCATCCTGCGCAGCATCAAGTGGCGGGACCTCAACGATGATGAGTTCGACCTGAGCGGCAGCGAGACCGGCTGGGGCATCAATCTCAGCGGCAACTACAAACTGGGCCCGCATGTGCTGCGCGGCTCGGTGGTCTACGGCGAAGGCATCCAGAACTACATGAATGACGCCACCATCGACATCGGCGTGGTCGAGAATTTCAGCGACCCGGTGCGGCCCATTTACGGCGAGACCATTCCCATGCTGGGCATCGTGGCCTTCCTGGACCTGAACTGGAGCGAGCAATGGACCAGCACCATCGGTTACTCCATGCTGGACAACGACCTGCCCAATGGACAGTCCCCCAGCTCCTTTGAAAAGGGCCAGTACGCCCTCACCAACTTGTTATACCACCCCGCGCCAAACGTTATGTACGGCGTTGAACTGCAATGGGGGGATCGCAGCAACTACTCCGATGGCTTCAGTTCCGATGATGTGCGCCTGCAGTTCTCGGCGAAGTACAACTTCGGAACTTCCATTGGCAGCAACTGAACCATGCCGGAGCCGGAAAGGCCAAGTGCATTCCCGGCTTCATTCAATTCATCCTGACAGGAGAAGTGTCATGAGATTTCATAAAGTTCTGGGTGCAGCATTGCTTTCATCCGGATTGCTGGTCACTGTTACTGCCCAGGCTGCCGAGCCCTCGGCAAAAGATTTCCAGCGCGTGGTGGATGAGGCTTATGCTCTCTACAAGGATGTGAACGAAGGCGCCAATGCCAATTACATTCCAATCCTGGATACGGTGCCAAGCGAGCTGTTCGGTGTTGCCATTGCCACGCGCGACGGCAAGGTTTACCAGGCCGGGGAGCAGGATTACCGCTTTTCCATCCAGTCGGTGTCGAAGCCCTTTACCGCGGCCCTCATCATGACGCAACAGGGGCCGGAGGTGCTGCGCGAGAAAATCGGCGTCGAACCCACCGGCCTGCCGTTCAACTCCAAGCTGGCACTGGAAATCTATCCAGAGCGCTCGGTGAACCCGATGGTGAATGCCGGAGCCATAGCGGCCGTCAGCCTGGTGCAGGCTTCCTCGGAGGAAGACCGCTGGAACCAGGTGCTGAGGAACATCGAGGGCTTTGCCGGCTCAGAACTGCCCATGCTGCAGGAGGTTTACCAGTCCGAATACGATACCGCCTGGGGTAATCGTGGCATCGCCAACTTGCTGTACAACTGGGGCCGGCTCTACAGCGATCCCGAGGAAGCCCTGCGCGTCTACACCCGCCAGTGCTCCATCGG
>CBFGWJ010000216.1:0-4658 GCA_965652335.1 uncultured Gammaproteobacteria bacterium
TCAGGTCCTGGTTCTGCGCGCGCAGTTGCTTCACCTGGCGTTCGATCAGTGAAGAGGCCGCGCCGGTGGAATGAGGCAGGTTCAGCAGTTCCAGCAGTTCGGGATAGTCCTTCAGGAAGTCGGGGTGTTTCCGCAACCAGGCGGCAACAACATCCTTTAGCGAGGCCTTGTTATCTGACATTTATCCGGCTCATGTCCTGGTTGGTGGAAAACGGTTCTGTTTGGCCACTTGATCGGGTGCTCAGGGCCCCTTTGCTCACGGAACGGTTCCGCTGAAAACATAAGCAGCCGGACCTTTCATGCGCACACCGGGTTCACTGTCAAGCCACTTTATCACAAGAGTTCCGCCGGGCAGAAAAACACTCACGGTTCCATCCACCAGGCCGGCACGGCGCAGTATGGCCACGGCGGCGCAGGCGCCTGAACCACAGGCCAGCGTTTCTCCTGAGCCACGTTCAAAAACACGCAGGCGAATCCGGCCACGATCAAGAATCTGCGCAAAGCCGATATTGGCGCCTTCCGGAAATGCCACGTGCTGGCCCAGGAAACGGCCAATGGCTTCCACGGGGGCCTCGTCGGTGTTTTGCACCTGCAATACGGCATGAGGATTGCCCATGGAAGCAGCGCCAAAGCGCAGGGTTCCCAAGGGAGAGTCGAGCTGGTAGAAGCCATCTTCGCCGGCGAGGTTTACCGGAACCTGTGCGGCATCGAAACGCGGCCGGCCCATGTCGAGTTCAAACTCGCCATCGGCGCAGGCAGTTACAGCAATCGGGCCGGCGGGGCTTTCCAGCATGAACTGGTCAGCACCGGCGCCGTTCATCTGCAGGTACAGTGCGATGCAGCGCGCGCCATTGCCGCACTGGCCGGCCGGGCTGCCATCGGTATTGCGGATTTCATAGGCGGCCAGGCAGCCGGGCAGGGTGGGCGAGCGCAGGATCAGGATCTGGTCGCAGCCGATGCCGCGGCGCCGGTCCGCAATCAATGCGGCCTGGCTGGTGTCAAGCTGCCGCGAGGAATTGCGCCAGTCCAGCAACACGAAATCGTTGCCGGCGCCATGCATCTTGTGGAATGTCCGGGGCATGGATGTAGCGGCAAGTTCAGCAGCGGTGCTCAGTTCTGCAGCCCGTCTTCAAAACTTCCGGAATGCACGTCATCCTCGTCTTCAAGTGCTTCTTCCAGCAGATCTTCACCATCCTGGCTGGCTGCACGTGGTGGTGAATTCTCGGGCAGGTACAGCGGGCCGCGCTGGCCGCACGCCACCAGCAGGCCGGCCAGTATCAATACAGAAAGCATTCGGAAAACGATCATGTGATTCACAGCAGAATTCAGCGGAAACGGGCTGCTACACTATACGCCATGAACCGGGGAATGGCAGCCCGGCAAGGTGCAATGGCGGTCGGGTAACGCCAGCAGGAACAGGGAAGAGGGAATGCTAGAAACCGTTGAAATCGAAACGGGCGACCAGCCCAGCAGCGCCGTGATCTGGTTACACGGTCTCGGCGCGGACGGGCATGATTTTGAACCGGTGGTGCCGCACCTGCTGTGGCCGGACGCGCCAGCTATTCGATTTGTGTTTCCGCACGCGGAGGTTCGTCCGGTCACGGTGAACGGCGGCATGCGCATGCGCGCCTGGTATGACATTGTCTCCATCGACGGTGAACGAGGCCATGACGAGGTCGGCATCCTGCGCAGCGTTGAACAGACCCGCGAGCTGGTCGCACGGGAAGTGGAGCGGGGAGTCGCGCCCGAGCGCATTGTGCTGGCCGGATTTTCACAGGGGGGCGCGATCGCCATCCAGCTGGCCTTGCGGCACCAGCCCAGGCTGGCGGGATTGATGGCATTGTCCACCTACCTGCTGCTCAAGGACAGCCTGCAGGCGGATGCGGATCAGCTGCAGGCGCTGCCGGTGTTCATGGCACACGGCAGGCAGGACCCGGTGGTTCCACTGGCCATGGGCGAGGCGGCGGCCGAATCCCTGCGGCTGCTCGGCTGCGAAGTGGAGTGGCATACCTACCCGATTCCGCATTCAGTGAGCATGGATGAAATCGGCGATATTCGAAACTGGCTGAAGGCCAGGCTGGGGTGAGCCTTGCGCGGGCGTCCTGAAGGCAAACGGGCCATGGTTTCCATCCGGGCGGCGGGGCAGGTGGCGGGACAAGTCGCGGGACAAGTCGTGGGGCAAGTCGCGGAACGGGCGGCGGGCTGGCAGTGAAAGACTGGCTGGAAGAGGACCTGCAGCGCGAATCGCCCGGCGTGTATCCGCCCGATTTCTGCAACTGGCGCGTGCTGCTGGCTGTCATGGTGATCACGGAACTGGCGGTGTTGCTGGTCGGCATCGGCAAGGACCAGCTTCCGGGCTGGGCCTGGCTGGGCCTGGCCACACTTTATGCCCAGTGGCTGGCTCTGTTCTGCATCGCCGGCCTGTGCGTCAGCAGCGGCTGGATCAACCGCATGTCCGCCGCCGGAGCCTGGGTGGGCAGCTGGCTGTTGATGGTGCTGCTCGCCACGGTGTTCAGCTACGCCGCCTGGCAGGCCTACCAGTTTCTCGGGCTCGGTGGCGCGCTACCCAGCCGCTCCGTATTCGTGCTGGAAAGCGTATTTGCCGTGGCCATCGTCGCCGCGGCTTGCCTGCGTTACCTGCTGGTCCGTTCGCGCTGGCGGGCCGAACTGATGGCCCAGGCGGAGGCGCGGGTCCAGGCACTGCAGGCACGCATCCGGCCGCATTTCCTGTTCAACAGCCTCAACACCATCGCCAACCTGGTAACGGTGGACCCGCGCAATGCCGAATCAGCCATCGAAGACCTGGCGGACATCTTCCGTGGCAGCATGCGCCGCGCCGATCAACCCATCAGCCTTGCTGATGAACTCAGCCTGGCGCGACAATACCTGGACATGGAGAAACGCCGCCTGGGCGACCGGCTGCAGGTTGACTGGCGGGTCAGCGAACTGCCCGAACATGCCTCGATATTCCCGCTGATGCTGCAGCCGCTGCTGGAAAACGCCGTTGGGCACGGCATCCAGGCCAATCCGGAAGGCGGGAAAATCAGCGTGTACGGACGTTCCGAGGGCGACCAGGTGGTGATCACCATCGCCAACCCGGCAGCCCCCAAAGGCCATAAGGCGCCGGGCCATGGCATCGCCATACCAAACATACGCGACCGCCTGCGGCTGGCCTATGGTTCACGCGCCAGCCTGGTCACTTACAATAACGATGAGAACTTTTACGTCGTGATGAGCCTGCCCTATGTTGCGCATACTGATCGTTGATGATGAAGCCCCGGCGCGTGAACGCATGGCGCGCATGCTGTCCGAACTGCCCGGTTTCGAAATTGCCGGAGAGGCCGCGTCGGGCCAGCAGGCGCTGTCAGCGATCGAGGAATTGTCGCCCGACATCCTGCTGCTGGATATTTCCATGCCCGGCATGGATGGCATGACGCTGGCGCGCACGCTGCAGAAGGGTGGCTTGCAGCCGGCGGTGATTTTCTGCACCGCCTACCAGAACCAGGCGCTGGAGGCGTTTGAAGCCGAGGCAGTGGATTACCTGGTGAAGCCGGTGCGGGCCGAGCGGCTGGCGCAGGCGCTGGAAAAAGCGCGGCGTTTCATCGGTGACCGCGCGACCAGTGAGCCGAATGCCTACCTGAAATCCACCGTCGGCGGTAAAGTGCTGCTCACTCCGGTGCCGCGCGTGATCTGCCTGCTGGCCGAAGACAAATACACCACCGTGGTGCACGAGAAGGGCCGGACCGTGATCGATGATTCCCTCACCGAGCTGGAAACCCGTTTTCCCGCGGAATTCTTCCGCATCCACCGCAATGCGCTGATCTCCACGCGCCATCTGCGTGGCCTGGAGCGCGGCGACAACGGCACTGTCGTGGCGGTGCTGAGCGGAACGGATGAACGCCCGGAAGTCAGCCGCCGCAATGTGGCTGCCCTGCGCAAGCTGCTCGCCGAGCTGTAAAGTGGCGCCAGGCCGCGTGCTCATAACCCGTTAAACCCGTATTGAACAGAACTGATGATCGATAAACCCATACCTGAACAAGCCGCGAATGGAAAACTCCGCATTGCTACGCGCAAAAGCGCGCTGGCGCTGTGGCAGGCTGAACATGTGGCCGCATTGCTGCGGCAACATCATCCGGGCCTTCACGTGGAGCTGCTGCCGCTGGTCACCGAGGGCGACCGCATCCTCGACAGGCCCCTGGCCAGCATCGGCGGCAAGGGCCTGTTTCTCAAGGAGCTGGAGCGGGCCCTGCTGGAAGGCGAAGCGGAACTGGCGGTGCATTCCATGAAAGACGTGCCGGCTGAGAGCACGCCCGGCCTGCCGGTGGATATCGTGTTGCAGCGCGCCAACCCGTTTGACGCGCTGCTGTCGCGCGATGGCAGGACCCTGGCGGAATTGCCGGCCGGTGCCCGCATCGGCAGCAGCAGCCTGCGGCGGCAATGCCAGTTGCTGGCGGCCCGGCCTGACCTGCAAGTGCTGGATCTGCGTGGCAACGTCAACACCCGGATCCGCAAGCTCCAGGAAGGCGAATATGATGCCATCATCCTGGCCCGTGCCGGGCTGGAACGGTTGGGCCTGGATCACCTGATCACCGAAACCCTGGCCGCGCCCGACTGGTTGCCGGCGCCCACGCAGGGGACCATCTGCATCCAGTACCGCG
>CBFGWJ010000217.1:0-4632 GCA_965652335.1 uncultured Gammaproteobacteria bacterium
ACGCCTTCGTTACGGAAGTTGCGGTTGATCTCGTACACCCGCCCCAGCCCGCCCACGATCAGGCGCTTGAGATAGAGTTCCGGTGCGATGCGCAGGTACATGGTCAGGTCCAGCGCATTGTGGTGGGTGATGAACGGCCGCGCCGCGGCGCCACCCGGAATCGGGTGCATCATCGGGGTTTCCACTTCCAGGAATTCGCGCCCCGGCGCTTCCATGAAGGCGCGGATGTAGGTGATGATGGAAGAGCGCGTGCGGAACACCCGGCGTGATTCTTCGTTGACGATCAGGTCAACGTAACGCTGGCGGTAACGCTGTTCGGTATCGGTCAGGCCATGCCATTTTTCCGGCAGCGGCCGCAGCGCCTTGGCCAGCAGCCGCAGTTCATCGGGTTTGACCGACAGTTCGCCCTTCTGCGTGCGGAAAACACGTCCTTTGCCGGCGATGATGTCACCCACATCCCAGTGCTTGAACTGCTGGAATACGCCTTCGGGCAGATGGTCGCGCTGGATCACCAGCTGGATGTCGCCGCTGCGGTCCTGCAGGCGCACGAAGGCGATTTTGCCCATCACCCGCTTGGCCATCATGCGGCCGGCCACGGCAAAGTTTTCCGTCACCGTTTCCAGCTCTTCCGCGGTGGTGTCGGCGAAACGCTGCGCCAACTCTCCGGCGTGCGTATTGATCTCGAAATCGTTGGGATAGGCTTCGCCCTGCTGGCGCAGTTCCGCCAGCTTGCGACGCCGCTCGGCGATCAGCTTGTTGTCATCCTGCTCCAGTGCCTGATCGGTGGCCTGCTTGGTGGTCTGCTTGGTGGTCTGCTCGGCGACAGCGGTGGTGGTTTCAGGTTTCACTTCACTCATGGAACTCGGTTTCCTGCGGCTTGAAGCCAGTTGCTCAGAGGCCGTGTTTCAACGACGCTTCGATAAAGGGATCCAGGTCGCCATCCAGCACTGCCTGGGTATTGCCGGTTTCAACGCCGGTGCGCAAATCCTTGATGCGTGACTGGTCCAGCACGTAGGAGCGGATCTGGCTGCCCCAGCCGATGTCGGACTTGTTGTCCTCCAGCGCCCGGCTGGCTTCATTGCGCTTCTGCAGCTCCAGCTCATACAGCTTGGCGCGCAGCTGTTTCATGGCCTGGTCCTTGTTCTTGTGCTGCGACCGGTCGTTCTGGCACTGCACCACGATACCACTCGGGATGTGGGTGATGCGCACCGCGGAGTCGGTGGTGTTTACGTGCTGGCCACCGGCGCCGGATGAGCGATAGACATCGATTCGCAAGTCGGCCGGGTTCAGGTCGATCTCGATGTTCTCATCCACCTCCGGTGAAACAAACACCGCCGCAAACGAAGTGTGCCGCCGGTTGCCGGAATCAAACGGCGATTTGCGCACCAGCCGGTGCACCCCGGTTTCGGTGCGGCACCAGCCATAGGCATAGTCACCCTTGATGTGGATGGTGGCGCTCTTGATGCCCGCCACATCGCCGGGCGAGACTTCAATCAGCTCGTTGTCCCAGCCCTTGCGCTCGGCCCAGCGCAAATACATGCGGAGCAGCATCTCCGCCCAATCCTGCGCCTCGGTGCCGCCGGAACCGGCCTGGATGTCCAGGTAACAGGGGTTGGCGTCCATCTCACCCGAGAACATGCGCTCGAACTCCAGTTGCGCAACCTGCGATTCGAACTGCTGCAGGTCGGCGGCCACGGCGCTCAGGACTTCCTCGTCACCCTCTTCCTTGGCCAGCTGCAGCATTTCGCCGGCATCGTTCAGGCCCCGTTCCAGCTTTTCCAGGGTGGTGACGATTTCATCCAGCCGCGAGCGCTCTTTGCCCAGGGCCTGGGCATGCTCGGGATCATTCCAAACGTTCGGGTTTTCCAGTTCGCGGTTTACTTCTTCGAGGCGGTCACGCTTGGCAGCGTAGTCAAAGATACCCCCTGAGCCCTTCAGCGCGGCTTTGCAGGTCTTCGATCTGGTACAGATACTGATTGGTTTCCACGGTAATTCACGCACCCTTGCGGGTCATTGGCAAAGCGCAGCATTTTACACTAAAGCTCCGGCCGGATTGGCGATCAAGTCCATTCTTTGGCTATTATCGCAGCGATGAAATCGCCCGCCCGCAGGCAAGACATATCCAGCCCCAAGGCGGTATGATGGAACGGGTTTTGCCCGCAGTTCACACGAAGGAGCAGATATGCAACAGCGAGTTACTGCCCTGATACTGGCCCTGGCATTGCAATCGCTGGCCATTTTTCCACTGGTGGCACTGGCCCAGACACCCTCCGGGAGCCTGCAGGACCTCTGGGAAATTTCGGTCAGGAGCGGCCACCAGGCGCAGTTTGAAGCAGCTTTTCGCAACTATATGGGGCAAAGCAAAAAAGCCGATTATCCGCGCCACCTGGATGTTTACACGCCCGACACCGGGTCCGTGCTCGGCCGCTACGTCGTTCTGAGTTGCTGCTACACCTGGGCCGATCAGGACGCCTACAGGGCGTGGCACAGCCAGAATCCGGCCCTGCTGGAACTGTGGGACAAGGAGGTTGCCGAACATGTCGAAAACCTCAAGCATTATTATTATGAGATGGATTTTGCCAACAGCCATTGGCCCGATTCGGACACGGCACCTGCAATGATGGGAGTGACCCAGTTTTCCCTGGCACCCGGTAAAGTCGCGCAATTCCATGCCGCCCGGGCTGAGCTCAGCCAGATCGCCATCAACCAGGGTTGGGCGTCCAGCGGCAAGCACTGGACCTGGTCGGACCGGATCGGTGGTGAACCCGCCGCATTCCTGGTGGTGCCTTTCGTCAACTACACTGCGATGACGCCGGGTGAACAACAGATCGGCGCGTTTCTGGCCGAGAAGATGGGCCCTGAAAAAGCTGCCGGACTGATGGACCGGATAACGTCCAGTGTCAGTTCATCCAGCTATGGCATTTGGGTGCACCGACCGGATCTGTCTTCCGGCGAGGATTGAGGCCGCAACGAAAATTTATTCCCTGCCCTGGCCGCCCGGCCGGGGCGCATTCAGCCGAGGTAGTAATGTGAATGATCTAGCAAGCTTCCGCGAGGAAGTCCGTGACTGGCTTGACCAGAACTGTCCGCAGGAAATGCGCAAACCGTTTGCCAATGAGTCCGAAATCTGCTGGGGAGGCCGCAATCCGCAGTTCATCAGCGAAGCTCAGGAACAATGGCTGCGCGCCATGGCCGGTAAAGGCTGGACCGCGCCCACCTGGCCAACCGAGTACGGCGGTGGCGGCCTCGACCGCGCCCAGGCCAAGGTGCTGCAGGAAGAAATGCAGCGCATCAACGCCCGCACGCCGCTGTACAGTTTCGGCATTTCCATGATCGGCCCGGCCATTCTCAAATACGGCAGCGAGGAATTGAAGCGCCAGCACCTGCCACCCATCGTGCGCGGCGAGATCCGCTGGGCCCAGGGTTACAGCGAGCCCAACGCCGGCTCTGACCTGGCCAGCCTGCAGGCGGCGCTGGTCGACCACGGGGATCATTACATCCTCAATGGCTCCAAGATCTGGACCTCCTACGGCGAGAAAGGCGACTGGATGTTTTGCCTGGTGCGCAGCGACCGCGACGGGCCCAAACACGGTGGCATCAGCCTGGTGTTGTTCGATATGGCCACGCCAGGGGTCAGCACCAAGGTTATCCGGTTGATCAGCGGCAAGTCACCGTTCTGTGAAACGTTTTTCGACAATGTGCGGGTGGAAAAAAACCAGGTCGTGGGTGAGCTGAACGGCGGCTGGACGGTGGCCAAGTACCTGCTCACCCACGAACGCGAAATGATCGGCGAATCGGGCCTGGGCCAGGCCGGCAGCCGGCCGGTGTTTGAAACCGCCCGCGAAGTCATTGGCCTGGAACACGGCCGCCTGGCCGATCCCGCCCTGCGGCGCGATATCGCCTGGCTGGAAATCGATGAGCAGGCCCTTGGCCTCAGCCTCGACCGGGCGCGTGACGAAGCCCGCGCCGGCGCCAGCCTGGGTGCCAGTTCGGCGATGTTCAAGTATTTCGGCACCGAGCTGAACAAACGCCGCCAGGAATTGCTGATGTCCACCCATGGGCTGGCGGCGCTCGACTGGGTTGGCCCGGAAAGCAACGATGGCCAGTTGCCCAGGACCTGGCTGCGTTCCCGCGCCAACTCCATCGAAGGCGGCACTACCGAAATCCAGTTGAACATTGTGTCCAAGCATTTGCTTGGCCTGCCGGGGTAAGTCATGGCATTGGTACTGACAGAAGAACAGAGCATGCTGCAGGAGTCCGCCCGCGAATTCCTGCAGAAGAAAGCACCGGTAAGCCATTTGCGCGGATTGCGCGATGGCGGCAGTGAAACCGGCTTTGACGCGGATTTGTGGGCGGAGATGTCCGGCATGGGCTGGCCGGCCATGATCATCAGCGAAGATTACGATGGCCTTGGCTTTGGCCATACCGGCATGGGTGTTGTACTGCAGGAAGCCGGACGCACATTGACACCGGGCCCGCTGTTTTCGAGCGGGCTGTGGGCCGCCAGCGCATTTGAGGGCCTGGCAACCGATGCGCAGAAAGCAGACTGGCTGCCGCGGATTGCGGCCGGCTCGGCCATCTTCAGCCTGGCCTGGAACGAATCGGTGCGCTATCACCCCCTTGCCATCGAGG
>CBFGWJ010000218.1:0-4604 GCA_965652335.1 uncultured Gammaproteobacteria bacterium
ACGAGATGCGCCTTAGTGACTGGAGTTCAGACGTGTGCTCTTCCGATCTCCGGAAGTCGGTCTGTTTTCGCTCGCCAACGACATCGAACGCATTGCCCATACGAATCAGGACTTTTTCGTTGCGGGGGGTGTGGTCAATCACATCCTCGCCGATGAACTCCAGGCTCTGGTCTGCTGCATCCAGCTGGTTGACGCGTATGCGCCCGGCAGGCAAAGGCACTCCCAGCTGGTTTTTCTCTTCGTTGGCAAAGCGCAGGTAGACATTGATATCGCCGTTACCATACCGGCCATATTCCTGGTCCAGTTGCTGGTAACCATGCCATGGATACTGCAGGGTGGGTGCAAACACCAGTTCCTTGGTGCACTCGATGGCATCCGCCTTTGGAAACAGCTGGATCTGCTTGGTGGAGTTGTCCGGCAAGTCAGTGCGCCGGCCCAGAGTATAGAGGTGGTACTCGAAAAAGGACTTTTCTTCAAACCCTGCAGCATCTTCCGCCATGGCCATTTTGTAGACCACATCCCGTGAAGTGGGGCGGGGGGATTCAGCGCGATTCACGTCTCCGGCAATCAGTTTCAGGCGGGCGTTGTCATAGGAGGCTCCGGACTGGTTGATGATGCTCACCCAGGAAGACAGGTCCATTTGGCAGCCTTTGGCCTCATTCAGAACGATGTTGTAGTCGGCCCACCAGGTCATGCCCTGGGTTTCATAGGCCAGCCTGGCTTTCTGGGTCCCTTTCACCGGGCTGTCCAGCAACCATTCCAGCGTAGGGCGGGTAATGAGGCCGCCAGGCAGCTCCGGAAAGTGGATATTCGAATAGCTGCGCAGGCCGCGGACACTGCCATCATCCATCAGCAGGGTCAGGCCATCACCGATCCCCATCAACTGGCCTTCGACCAGGTCGACGTAATCGCCGCGAGGCTGTTCCACGCTGATCCGCTGACCCAGGTAGCGTTCCAGCAATTTGGTCTGGCTGACCAGGTCAAACTGGAAACTCTGTTCCAGCACGCGGGTACCGGGCTGGTCCAGCGAGGTGAACGTAACCGTTGTTGGGTCAATCAATGCCGCGACGTCCGTGACGCGCAGCGCATTGGTGCCTTTGGGCAGGTCAAAAGTACGGTCATGGCGAACGATTCCATATCCCGGCACATTGCCTCCATAATTGAAGTTGCCATTCGGGCGATACAGGTTGGGGTCCACCGCGCCCGGCTGCATGCGGGAATATATCGTTATCGAATCATCGCTTTCCGTAGTAACCGCAGCGCACACGGTACCCTGGCACATCGCGGTGACGAGAAGGGGAATCAAGCGCTTCATGTTAGGCTTCCTTGTGTTGATATTGGTTATTCATACCGTATAACGGATCATTTTGGGATCCGGGGTTAATCCGCATGAAAAAAATCCTGTTGCCAGTGTTTGTGACAGCCATTGCCGTCATTTTACTTGCCTGCAGTGTATCGGACCCTCCACCTGACCTGGAATGGCGCAACGGCTGGATAAGGGCGCTACCGCCCGGCTCAGGCATGACAGCGGCTTACGGTGACTTGCGCAACAACAGCAACCAGGCCATTGCACTCGATGCATTCGACAGCAATGCGTTTGCCATTGTGGAGTTGCATCGAAGCAGCATGGAAGACGGGGTCAGCCGCATGCGTGAACAGAAAGGCGTGCAGATCGCTGCAGGTGAAACCCTGCAGTTGCAGCCAGGCGGATTGCACCTGATGCTGATGAAGCCCAAGTATAAGCTCAAGGTGGGAGATCCGGTTGAAATTGGCATCTCCAGCGCCGGGCGGCGTTTTGTGTTCAGCCTGCCGGTTGAGTCGCGCTGATTTTAAAAAACAATCGTCTTTGGCTCAGGCTGATTTTCGCTGCTGGGGCCTGGTCAGCATGCGAGCGAGGAATTGCCCGGTGTAGGAGTGTTCAACCTGTGCTATCTGTTCGGGTGTTCCCTGCGCAATGATTTCGCCGCCGCGCTCGCCCCCCTCGGGGCCGAGGTCGATCACCCAATCCGCGGTTTTGATCACATCCAAGTTGTGTTCTATGACCACCACGGTGTTGCCATGGTCGCGCAAGCGGTGCAGCACCTGCAGCAATAATTCGATGTCCTGGAAGTGCAGGCCCGTGGTCGGTTCATCCAGGATGTACAGCGTCTGCCCGGTGTCGCGTTTGCTCAGTTCCCGGGACAGTTTGATGCGTTGAGCTTCGCCACCGGACAGCGTGGTGGCGCTTTGTCCCAGCGTTATGTAGGACAGGCCCACATCGGCCATGGTCTGCAGTTTGCGGGCGATGGCGGGAACGGCGTCAAAGAATTGCAACGCGTCTTCCACCGTCATTTCCAGCACTTCATGGATGTTCTTTCCCTTGTAAGTCACACTCAGCGTTTCACGGTTGTAACGCTTGCCGCGGCACACATCGCAGGGCACGTAGATATCGGGCAGGAAGTGCATTTCGACGCGGATCAGTCCATCGCCCTGGCAGGCCTCGCAGCGGCCACCTTTGACGTTGAAACTGAAGCGTCCAGGCTTGTAGCCGCGTGCGCGGGCTTCCTGCGTTCCGGAGAACAGGTCGCGGATGGGCGTGAACAGGCCGGTGTAGGTGGCCGGGTTTGACCGGGGCGTGCGACCGATGGGCGACTGGTCGATATCCACCACCTTGTCGAACAGGCTGAGGTTCTCGATCGATTCGTAAGGCGCTGGCGCTTCGCTGCTGCCGTACAGCTCGCGTGCCGCAAGCCGGTGCAGGGTGTCGTTGATCAGGGTGGATTTGCCGGAACCGGAAACGCCGGTAACACAGACCAGCAGCCCGGCAGGGATTTCCAGGGTGACATTCTTCAGGTTGTTGCCGCTGGCGCCCAGCAGGCGCAGGCGGCGTTTCGGGTCCACCGGCGTGCGCTTTTTTGGTATGGCAATGCCGCGCTTGCCGGAAAGGTATTGCCCGGTCATGGAGTCGGGATCCGCCAGCAATTTCGCAGGCGTACCACTGAACACCACGCGACCGCCATGCACGCCAGCTCCAGGGCCGATATCCACGACATAATCTGCTGAACGGATGGCGTCCTCATCATGTTCGACCACGATCACGGTGTTGCCGATATCGCGCAGGCGGGTGAGCGTGGCGAGCAGGCGCTCGTTGTCGCGTTGGTGCAATCCGATGGAGGGTTCATCCAGGATGTACATGACGCCCACCAGCCCGGCGCCGATCTGGCTGGCCAGCCGGATGCGCTGCGCCTCGCCGCCCGACAGGCTGTCTGCTTTCCGGTCCAGGGTGAGGTAATCGAGGCCTACATTGACCAGGAAATGCAGCCGTTCCCGTACTTCCTTGACGATCTTGGCGGCGATTTCGCCGCGCCGGCCTTCCAGTTGCAGGTCGGCAAAAAAATCCAGGCACTGCAGGATGGGCCATGCCGTGATGGTGGGCAGGTTGGTATCATCGATGAAGACATGCCGCGCTTCGCGCTTGAGCCTTTGCCCGTTACAGACGGTGCAGGGCTTCTGGCTGATGTACTTGGCCAGCTCCTCGCGCACGATGCGGGAGTCCGTTTCGCGGTAGCGGCGCTCGAGGTTGGGAATGATGCCGGCAAAAGTGTGGCGGCGCTTCTGTTGCCCGCCGTCGCCGAGATAGCGGAACTCGATCACCTCATCACCGCTGCCGTACAGCACCACCTGGCGGATTTCCTCCGGCAGGTTTTCAAACGGCGTGTCCACATCGAAGCCGTAGTGTTTCGCCAAAGCCTGGATGATCTGGAAATAGTAGGCATTGCGGCGATCCCAGCCGCGTACCGCACCACCGGCAAGGCTCACCTGGGTATTGCTGACCACCCGGTCCGGGTCGAAAAACTGCGCGATACCCAGGCCGTCACATTCCGGGCAGGCGCCGTTCGGGTTGTTGAAGGAAAACATGCGCGGTTCCAGCTCCTGCAGGCTGTAATCGCAGTAGGGGCAGGAAAACCGCGCGCTGAGCAGCTTTTCCGCAATGCCTTCTTCGCCTTCCATGCCAGCGATGATGGCCAGGCCGTCGGACAGGGTGATGGCGGTTTCAAACGACTCCGCCAGGCGCTGCTTGAGGTCAGGACGCACCTTGATGCGATCCACCACCACTTCGATGGTGTGGTTCTTGCGCAGCTCCAGCTCAGGAACCTCGTTGATGTCGTAAACCGTCCCGTCCACGCGTACCCGCACGAATCCCTGGGCGCGCAGTTCATCAAACAGCTGCAGGTGTTCGCCTTTGCGGTTGCGGACCACCGGGGCCAGCAGCATCAGCTTGCTGTCCTCGGGAAAGGCCAGCACATGGTCCACCATCTGGCTGATGGTTTGCGCCTGCAGTGGGATGTTGTGATCCGGGCAGCAGGGCGTTCCCACGCGGGCGAACAGCAATCTCAGGTAATCGTAAATTTCAGTGATGGTGCCCACGGTGGAGCGTGGATTGTGCGAGGTGGACTTCTGTTCGATGGAGATGGCCGGGGACAGGCCTTCGATGTGGTCCACATCGGGTTTTTCCATCATCGAAAGGAATTGCCGGGCATAGGCCGACAGCGACTCCACATAGCGGCGTTGCCCTTCGGCATAGATGGTGTCAAACGCCAGGGAAGACTTGCCTGATCCGGAAA
>CBFGWJ010000219.1:0-4597 GCA_965652335.1 uncultured Gammaproteobacteria bacterium
GGGCCTTCATGGCCGGGAACATCGCTGCGATAGGTCCAGATGGTCTCGTAAAACGCCGGGTCGCGGGCCCAGGGCTGCAGCACCCGGTAATTGAAATCAAAGCCGTTCATTTCGGCTTTCACCAGTTGCCAGTCCACCTGCTGGGAAACGGACCAGCCAGTGGTGTCCAGGGCATCCAGTTGTTGCTGCAGCAGCTTGAACTCCTTGTACCGGGCCTTGAAGGTTGCGGCCGTGTAATCCGGAGCGCCGTCACGCAGCGGAGGCGTTTCGAATGCCCGCCAGCTGGCAAACAGGTTCAGCAACTCCTGGTAGTCGCTGGCCAGCGTGGTGGCAGGCAATTGCGAGAACAGCAGGGCAGTCAGGGTAACGATGGAAAAACGTCGCATGCGAGAATCCCGGTTTCGAGTGCCCGCATGCTAACTGATTTCGCCGGAACTACCTACCGCATGCCGCCGCATCAAGGCGCACTTTACTTTTAAAACCTGGCCACGTGCCCACTGATGATTCGGGTTCAACCGCCTGAAATGGCACCGACGATCATGAAGGGTTTGCTGCCCGCGGCGATGGCTTCCGGCAGCGGCGTGTCCGGGTCCTGGTGGCTCAGGTCCTGTTCGTTGGCGTAGAAGCGCACCTTGGGACGGCGCTTGCCGGTTTCGTGCTCCCGCACCGTGCCGCGCAGCATGGGAAAGCGCGCTTCCAGCGCATCCAGCACGGTGCGGGTGGTAACGGGCGCAACTACCCGCAATTCCACTTCGCCATCCACCCGCGCCAGGGTGCGCAGGTGGTGCGGCATGACCAGCCTTACCGCACAGGTTTCCCTGGCCAGCTGATCTGTCATGGCAGCATCTGGACTTCAACCGACAGGACGGGCGGCAGGTCGCGCACAATCGCCGTCCAGTTGTCGCCGCTGTCGGATGAGCCGTAGACCTGTCCTCCGGTGGTGCCGAAATAGATACCGCAGGAATCAAAGGTATCCACCGCCATGGCGTCGCGCAGGATGTTGACGTAGCAGTTCTCCTGCGGCAGGCCGTTGCTCAGTGCTTCCCACTCCTGGCCGCCGCCGCGGTTGCGGTATACGCGCAGCTTGCCCTCGGGCGGGTAGTGCAGTGAGTCGCTGGTGATGGGCACCACGTAAATGGTTTCCGGTTCGTGCGCATGCACGGCGATGGGGAAACCGAAGTCGGTGGGCAGGTTGCCGCTCACTTCATACCAGTGGTCGCCGCCATCATCGCTGCGCATCACATCCCAGTGCTTCTGCATGTACAGCACGTCGGGGTTGGCCGGATGGATGGCGATCCGGTGCACGCAATGGCCCACTTCGGCATTGGGGTCGGGAATGTATTCGGAATGCAGTCCCTGGTTGATGGGCGTCCAGCTTTGGCCGCCGTCCTCGGTGCGGAAGGCGCCGGCTGCGGAAATGGCCACGAACATGCGGTCGGCGTTGTTGGGATCGATCACGATGGTGTGCAGGCACATGCCGCCGGCGCCGGGCGACCAGTTGGGCCCGGACTCATGGCCGCGCAATGCCGGCAGTTCCTGCCAGGTGGTGCCGCCATCGGTGCTTTTGAACAGGGCTGCATCCTCGACACCGGCAAACACCGTATCCAGTTCGGTGAGTGAGGGCTCCAGGTGCCAGACGCGGGCGAACTCCCAGGGATTCTGGCTGCCGTCGTACCACTGGTGGGTGGTCAGCGGCCTGCCGGTTTCCTCGGTTGTGTCGTACACAAACTTGTTGCTTTCGCCCTGCGGCATGCCGAACTCGTTGACCGGCGTACCTTCCGGCGAACCGGGCTGGAACCAGGTTTTGCCGCCGTCATCCGAGCGCTGGATGATCTGGCCGAACCAGCTGCTGGTCTGCGAGGCGTAAATGCGGTTGGGGTCCAGCGGTGAACCTTTCATGTGGTAGACCTCCCAGCCGGCGAAGAACGGACCGTCCACTTTCCAGTCCTTGCGCTGCTCATCAGAAGTCAGGATGAATCCGCCCTTGCGGGTACCCACCAGTACGCGTATGCCTGTCACGATTGCTCTCCCGGTCATGAAGTAGTTGTTTTTTCGTAGTTGCGGAATTTTGCAGCAGTCGGCGGCTGATCTCAAATACCAATATATTTGGCGTAAATGCTTCGCGCTTCGGCCACATCGCCCGTGCCTTTGATGATGGCCCGGCCGTTGCTGAACAGGCTCAGCTCGAAGGGCTTGCCCGAATCCTGCAGTTTCAACTGCAACATGAATTCATTGCGGCTGGTTTCACCGTGGCTGCGAAGGCGCAACTCAAGGGCTTGCAGGTTGACCGGTGCGGCGCCCGGCGGCGGCAGCAGTTGCACCGCATCGCGGCCGCACAGGGAAGTGGCGCTGGAACCTGACTTGCCTTCGAGGTAATCGAACTGCCGGTGCTTGCAGGTGGGGCAGTCGGTTTCCTGCCAGCTGTCGCTCACATCCAGCTGCATCAGCGTGTTGGTCCAGAGGTCGATATTCAGCAGCTTCGGGTTTACCCGGGCAAAATTGCCGGTCAGGATTTTCAGCGCCTCAGAGGCCTGGAAATTGGCGATGATGGAAACCGCCGGGCCGAGCACGCCGACCGTATCGCAGGTGGGGCTTTCCCCGGCCGGAGCCTGCTCGAACAGGCACCGGAAGCAGGGTGTGGCGTGGCTGCCGTCCGCCAGGGTCTCCCAGGGTGAACGGCCATCAGGGCTGTGCGGCAGGATGGCCAGGGCCATGCCGCTGGTGCTGACCGCGCCGCCATAGACATAAGGCTTGCCGTATTTCACCGCGCAGTCATTGGCCAGGTAGCGGGTTTCAAAATTGTCCAGGCCATCGACCAGGATATCGGCTTGTTCAGCCAGCCGGCCGATGTTGCGGTGGTTGATGTCATCCACAACCGCGGTGACTTCGACCTGCGAATTGATTCGCGCAATCTTGCGTTTCGCGGCCTCGGCCTTGGGCAGGCCGGCGGTGATATCTTCCTCGTCAAACAGCACCTGGCGCTGCAGGTTGGTGAGATCGATGAAATCGCGATCGACGATGATGAGATGCCCCACGCCGGCCCGCGCCAGCATGTTGGCGGATACCGTGCCCAGCGCGCCGCAGCCCAGGATCAGGGCGGTGGAATCCGCAAGTCTTTGCTGGCCTTCCGTGCCAAAGCCCGCCAGCAACATCTGGCGGTGGTAGCGGTGCAGGGAGTTGGTGTTTTCGCTCATGAGGCGTGGTTCACAAGGTCTGAGTCATGCGGTTTGGGTATCGAGTTGCTGCAGCGCGCTGGCAAAATCTGTCTTGCAAACAAAGCCCAGCCGCCGTTCCAGTTTGCTGGCATCGTACACCCGGTCGATGCTTTGAAACATGGTCCAGCCGCGGCGCGCATAGATTTCCGCATAGCCGGGGAAGTACTTTGCCACCACGGCAGGCGCGTCATGCAGCAGTTGCGGGCAGTCGTCCTTCCGGAACGGGGTTTTGGCGGAAACGATAAAGGTATCGAAGCCGATGTCCTCGGCCCGGTCCAGCGCCACCACATGCGCTTCGGCGGCATCTTCAACCGTGAGGCGCCGGAACAGCAGTTCATTCATCTTGGTGTTTTCTTCCGACTGGCTGATGGCGTGCGACATGTCATCTTCTTCCGGAAAAAACCGCGAGGTGCGCAGGATGACCACCGGCAGCCCGCATTCTTCATGGAACATGCGGCACAGGTGTTCGGCCGACAGCTTGCTGACACCATAGATATTGCGTGGCAGCAGGGGTTGCAGGGTTTCATCAATCCATTGCGCCCGCGTGGCGCCCGCCGCCAGTCCGGCGCGAATCTCGCGTGAGATCATCAATGAGGTGGTGGACGTCATCACGAAGCGCCGCACCGGCGAACCGGCTTCCACTGAAGCCTGCAGCAGGTTCAGGGTGCCCTGGACGTTCACCGACACGAAATCGCTGTAGTCATGGGTGGCGATGTTCGGCTTGTGCAGGGCGCCCGCATGAATCACGGCTTCAACCTGGTGTTCAAAAACCAGTTCGCGCACCAGGGCCGCATCGGCAATCGAGCCGGTAACCTGGGTGTGAGAGCCGGTGACCGGGTCCAGGCCGATCACCTGGTGGCCCAATTGCTGCAATCGGGGTGCCAGGCTTTGCCCCAGCCAGCCGGATGAGCCGGTTAACAGGATGCGCATGTTTTCTTACTCAACTCTCATGAAAAAAGATGATTTGAAGTTCCGGCAAAGGGCGAAAATCATGATATATCACAAATGCGAAGTGTGTAAAATCAATCAATTATTAACTATTCCTAACATCAGTTTCCAAACTGTGCTCGTTCCACGCCAGAAGGATGGAGCGGTGGGTCGTGGCTGGAACAAATCCCGGTAATCGGCCCTGCCTGTCCTAATATCAGCAAATTAATTCGTCAATTATATAACTGAAATTTTTCCCTGCGATGGCAGCCTGCTGGTTTAAGTAAACTGAAATACCTGTAATTCGTTTCCCTGAATTTTCGGAGCAAGCAACTCAACCGCGGTCAGTTCCAAGCCAACCCGTGGTCCCTTGAAGCTGTTTTCCCCGGTGCAGAGAATACCCTAAAATCCCCGTCCCTCCGTTATGCTTGTCACTCCGCTCAATCGTTGAATTC
>CBFGWJ010000220.1:0-4569 GCA_965652335.1 uncultured Gammaproteobacteria bacterium
GAATAGCGCAGCGACCGTAAAGGCTCCATCTCCGCGGTGTTCGTTACCAGGGGCTGCCGGCCCTGCAGCTGCCTGATGCGACCCTCCAGCACGGTCCCCTCGATACGCAGCGGCAGGTCCGACAGCCGGAACGGTAGCAGCTCCTCGTCGGAGAGGTCAGCCCAATCGGGAGGGAGCTTCCGCGCGGCCATGGCGCATTGTCGTCGGTGTGCAGCGGGGTTGGCAATAATAGTTGGCATCAGGCAGATGTTCCTTTTGATTTTGGGGTGTTATCTGTCCAGTGGTTCTTGACAAGGAAAATTTCCTTGTTAATGTAAGGATATGGCCAAGGTAACCAGCAAACTACAGATCACCCTGCCCAAGCGTCTCGCTGAGGCACATGGGATTGTGCCCGGTGATCGAATCGAATTTGAATCCAGCGGCGATGACATTCGAATCGTTACCGACGCAGGAAAGAGGTCGTGCGAACTGAGTCGCGAAGAGCGCTTACGGCTTTTCGACGAAACGAGCCGAAGAATCCAGGAGCGATCCAGACACCTGCCCGAATCAGGCCGACCCGGAAAACGCCCCGAACAGGACAAGTGGAACCGCGAGGACTTGTATCGGCGTGGATCGTCTGATTGACACCAACATTCTGGTCTACCGGATCGACCCGCGCGACCCGCTCAAACAGCAGATTGCCCATGATGCTCTGCGCGACGGATTGCTCGATGATTCGGTTGTGCTGCCGCACCAGGCGGTGACCGAGTTTGTCGCGGCGGCATCCAGGCCATGCCGGGATCTTGATGGTGAGCCGTTGCTACCACTCGGTGATGCCCTGCTTGAAGCGGAGTCTCTGACGCGGCAGTTCCGGATGCTTTACCCAGACCAGCGCGTAATGACGACTGCCATGTATGGGTGTGCCACCTATGGCCTGTCCTGGTTTGATGCCCACTTGTGGGCCTATGCGGAGTGCTTTGCACTTCCCGAGATTCTTTCTGAGGATTTCCAGCACGGCCGGCATTACGGCAAGGTTCGTATCGTCAATCCGTTTCTTGCAGGATCTGGCCAGATACAGGAGCTTCCGGCGCTATATTCGCCATAGTTCAACCTGAAAGGAACGAATTGTGGGGTCAGAGTGGTATCCCAAATGATACCTTCACTGCCATGCAGTTAGTGAAACTGTTGGCAGCAAACCTCGGGTATGGATCGAAAAAGGACGTGGACCGCCTGCTCCGCGCAGGCATTGCCACCGACGCAGATGGCCTGCCGCTTGGATCAATGGATTTTCCAGGTGTGGGCAAGGTGCGCATCAGTGGAGAGAAACTCGATCCCCTGGCTCCGCTCGTGCTCGTCATGCACAAGCCGCCTGGATACACCTGCAGCACGACGGACCCAGGGAAAACGACCTACGAACTCCTGCCGCACCGCTTTTCAAAGAGAAACCCCGGACTCAACCCGGTCGGTGGTCTCGATAAGGAGACTTCCGGCATTAAGGCCGCCCCAAAAAAGGGCTCTGACACGATACTGATTGACGATTGGGTCCAGAGCAAAAATTGACGCCCTCCTGAGACGACTTGCCATAGTCATCACATTCTGGCCGGAACAACCTGGAGTAAGGCTCTACTCATACCGCAACGCCCTAACCGGCTTGGCCCGTGCCACCCTGGCGGTGTGGCCACTCACGGTGATCCAGGCGATCAGGATGGCTGCCAGGCCGGCCAACGCACAGAACAGCCAAACTACCCAGGATTCGATCCGCACCGGGAATGCTTCCAGCCAGCGCATCATCATCCAGGCGGTCAGTGGCCAGGCGACCAGGTTTGCCCACAGGATGGGTTTGGAAAATTGCCACAGCAATAGCTTGATGATGTCCGTCACACTGGCGCCCAGTACTTTGCGGATGCCGATTTCGCGGGTACGCCGCTGGGCCGTGAAAGCCGCCAGCCCGTACAGGCCCAGGCAGGCCACCAACACGATGGTCACCGAAAAGGCGGTGAGCGCAACAGCCAGGTTGCGTTCCCGGTCCATTTCCGCCGCAACCACGTCATCCACAAACTCATACTGGAACGGGACCTGTTGCGTAAACTCGGTCCAGACTTTTTCCACTTTCGCGGCGATGTCCCTGGGGGCGCCTTCATAACGGATGCCCAGGGTATTGAAACGTTGTGGTGACAGCAGGTACACCTCGGCCCGGATCGGCTTTTTGGGCGACTGGAAATACATGTCCGGCGTCACGCCGATGATTTCGAGATCCATATTGATCTCAGGCCCGTAGCTGGTTCGAATGTGCCGGCCGATGGCTTCGGCGGGCGAACCCAGCCCCAGTGTCCGGACAGCCTGCTCGTTCATGACAATGGTGCCTGTCATCGCGGCGGGATTCTCAGCAGTGGCGGGGTCGGGCATGCCGTCGGCAACGAATTCCCGTTGGTAGAAACGCCCCGCCACCAGTGAGACTCCGTAGGTTTCCAGGAAGTCCTGGTCCACCGCCTGGGTGCTGATCATCACCGCCTGGCTGCCGGTATCGTCGGCCAGCTGGAACTGGTTGAGGCGTTCGTGGATGTCGATCGGGCTGTAGTCGGTAAAACCCGCCTGGGTTACCCCGTCGATCTGCAGAATGGCTGATTTCAGCCCTTCCTTGCGGGCGGCCACAAACTCGTGGTTGACGTTGTTCAGCACCATCACGCCATCGCGGTTGTAACCAAGATCGGTGTGCGTCACGTAGCGGCTCTGGGAATACACCGTTGCCGTGGCAGCCATGACGGAAATGGAGATCACGAACTGCAGCACCACCAGCAGGTTCCGCAACGTGATGGAGCCTTTCGATTCCGCCGAAGTGGTTGAAGTCAGCACGCGGGCTGGCCGGAAGCCCGACAGCACAATGGCCGGGTAGATGCCGGCAACCAGGCCTACGATCACGACAATTCCAACCAGGAACAACAGCACGGTTCCATCGGTGAACGACAGGCTCAATGAGGTATTGAGCAGGCCATTGAATAGCGGCAGCGTCAGTTCCACCAGCACCAGGCCCACCAATAAACCCAGCACGGCCAGCAGCAGCGATTCCCCCAGGAACTGGATCATCAGCTGCGCACGCGTTGCGCCCATCACTTTGCGCAAGACGACTTCGCGGGCGCGCCGCGTGGCGTTGGCCGTGGCCAGGTTCATGAAGTTGATGCAGGCGATCAGCAGCAACAGTGCGGCGGTTACCACGAAAATCCGTACCGTGCGGATATTGCCGCCGGGTTTCATCTCACCCATGCCACTGGGGTTGAGGTGTATGTCCTTCAGCGGCTGCAGGGTCTGGAAGTAGGCCTCCGAGGTCGGAGCGTCCGGACTGGACTTGAGGGTGTCCGGCAGCGCTACATGCAGGTCTACCAGGCCGGGCAGGCGATCGTTGACCGACTGGAACAGGTCAGGAGATTTCAGCTGCACATACACCAGATGTTCACCGAGGTTCAGCCAGGTGTCGAACGCAGGGGCATAGGCGGGAAAGTCGTTGATGTCGAATCGCGCCAGCCCGCGCAAATCAAGTGAGGTATTGTCCGGCAGGTCCCTGAAAACAGCGCCAACGCGGTAATCCCGCTGCAGGTCGTACAACTTGATACTCAGCACCTTCCAGAAGACCGGTTCCTCGCCAAAATACTTGCGCGCCACACTTTCACTGAGCGCCAGGCTGGCCTTGTCGGAGAGCGCGGCATGAAGGTCGCCTTCAATCACCTCCAGGTCGAACATCAGGGCGGTTTCCGGGTCGGTCCAGTGCATGTCCTCCGCAAAGGCCTTGCCATCCAGGCTGACGATGGGATGCATTGGAATGAAGCGCGTGGCCCGCACCACCTCATTCGGAAAATACTCCTCCACCGCTTGTTTCATGGGCGAGGATGCCGATACCGAAACAAAGGAGGAACGGCCCGGTATCAACACCGTGGTATTGATGCGTCCGATGGTGTCGGCGTACTGCCACTGGCGGTCATAGGACATTTCGTGCTGCACGAACAGCATGATCAGGATGCAGGCTGCCAGGCCGATACCCAGGCCACCGATATTGATGGCCGAATTGAGTTTGTTGCCGGCAAGCTGCCGCAGCGACGTTGCCAGGTTGTGCTTGATGATTGACGGATTGAGCATGGGTATCAGATCTGGTCCAGCACTTCGGGCACGACGCTGCCATCCAGCAGGGAGATACGGCGCTGGGCGTACTCCGCATGGGCCGGTGAATGCGTCACCATCACGATGGTGGTGCCGGCCTGGTTCAGCTGGGTGAGCAAGTCCATCACCTCGCTGCCATTGCGGGTATCGAGGTTGCCGGTGGGTTCATCGGCCAGGATCAGGTCCGGCCGCGCGATTACCGCCCGCGCCACGGCCACTCGCTGCTGCTGGCCTCCGGACAGTTGTGCCGGAAAGTGGTCGGACCGGTGCGCAATCTGCATCCGTTCCATCACCTCATCGGCCCGCTGCCTGCGCTCGGCCGCGCTGACATCATGGTAGAGCAAGGCCAGCTCGATGTTCTGCCGCACGGACAATTCGTCGATCAAGTTGAACGACTGGAAGATGAAACCGATATGGCGCTTGCGCACACCGGCCAGCCGG
>CBFGWJ010000221.1:0-4564 GCA_965652335.1 uncultured Gammaproteobacteria bacterium
GCGTGACGAAAGCATCGAGCGCAGGCAGATCAAACCCGAGAAGCCACCACCGCCGGAAGCCCCACCACCACAGCCGCCTACTCCGCAGCTGGACAACCTGAACCCGAATGCCGAGAAAATCGCCATCTCAGCCGTACCGGTTGAAACCGACATCGAAATGTCGGGCGGCTTCAACCTGGGTGTAGGCGAAGGCGATTACCTGCCGATCGTGAAAGTGGCGCCGATTTACCCGCAACGTGCCCTGTCGCGCGGTATCGAGGGCTATTGCGTGGTGCAGTACACGGTGACCCGACAGGGAACCATCGCCAACCCGTTCGTGGTGGAAGACCAGTGCACCAGTTCGTTGTTCCACAGCGCTTCCGTGGCTGCGGCCCTCAAGTTCAAGTACAAGCCGCGTGTAGTGGATGGCCAGGCCATCGAGGTACCCGGCGTACAGAACAAATTCACCTATGAAATCGAAGAGTAGGGTTGCAACAGACCGTATGGAAAGAAACCGAATGAAGCGTATTTCACTGGCCATCGCCGGCAGCCTGCTGGCGATGGGTTTGGCGACATCCTTGCCTGCCCAGGAAGAGCAGAAGGAACGCGAAACGAAGCAGACCGTGGCGATGAGCCAGCAGGTTTACGAGAAGCTGACTGCCATCCAGGAGGCGGTGGAAGCGAAAGATTACGCGGGTGCCGAAACCCTGCTGCGGGAATTGCGGGCGAACGAAAAACTCAGCCCCTATGAGCGGGCCCAGGTATGGAACCTGAGCGGCTACTCCTACTACCTGCAGGAGAAGTACAAGGAAGCCATCAATGCCTATGAAACGGTATTGAAGCAACCTGAACTGCCGGAAGCCCTGACGCTGACCACGCTGAAGACCATGGCGCAGCTGCAGTTCACCATCGAAGACTACACCACCGCCCTGGCGACCGTACGCCGGCTGATGGCGGCAGTGCCCGAGCCCAGCGCCGATGTCTATATGCTGGAAGGACAGGCGCTGTTCCAGCTGAACCGCTACGAAGAGGCGCTGAAACCCATCAAGACCGCGGTGGACATGTATCGCGCGCAAGGTGAAATTCCCAAGGAAAACTGGCTGTTACTGTTGCGTGTCTGCTACTTCGAGCTGAAGGACTACAAGAACATGCTGGAGGTGGTGAAGGAACTGGTGCAGTACTATCCGAAAGACACCTACATCCTTACCCTGGCCGGCGTTTACAGCGAATTGGGCGACACCAAGAAGCAGCTGGCGCTGACCGAAGTACTGTATGAGAAAGGCCTGCTGAACACCAACGGGCACATTACCAACCTGGCCAACCTGTACCTGTTGCACGGCCTGCCCTACAAGGCGGCCGAAGTGCTGGAAAAAGGCATGAATGCCGATATCGTCGAGGAAAACGACCGCAACCTGCGGTTGATGTCACAAGCCTGGTACCAGGCGCGTGAAGACGAGAAAGCCATTCCGCCCATGGCCCGCGCGGCACAGATGACCAAAGACGGTGAGTTGTACGTCCGTCTGGCCCAGGCCCATATCAATCTGGAACAGTGGGATGACGCCGTTGCCGCGGTCAATAGTGCCTTGAGCGCCGGTGGCCTGAAACGCACCGACCAGGCCTACATCATGATGGGCATGGCCTACTTCAACCAGAAGCGCCTGGAACAGGCCCGTGACGCATTCCAGAAAGCCAGCCGCGACCAGCGTTCCGCCAAGGCCGCCGAGCAGTGGATTGCCTATGTGGACAGCGAAGTGCGCCGCAAGGAACTGATGGACCAGGATGTGGAATACAAACAGCGTGACCGCGATGCCATGCTGGATGCATTGCCGAAGAACTGATCCAGTCAACTGCAAGCCTTTGAAAAACCCGGCCCTGGTGCCGGGTTTTTTTTGCCAGCTCAGATTCCAGCTTCGGGGCCCAGATTCAGAGTCAGAGGCAAGGGACAGAGCAGAATCTCCATTATTCAAACCACTTTCTGTCCTACTCTGTCTCTTGACTCCGGCCCACCAATGCATGGACGCAGGCTAAACTAGGCGCATGCGCAGCCCCAATCGCGATACATCCGTGTTCAGCACTTCGGCCATCGACCTGTTCGCCTCGGCCCTGGGGGCATTCATCCTGCTGGTGATGATCCTGTTTCCCTATTACCGCAATGCCGGCAGCGCGGATTCCTGGGCGGAAGTGGAAGACCTCATGCAGAAGCGCCGCCTGGCGCGTGGCGAGATAGAGAACCTGCTGGCCGACAATGAGCAGTCACAGTCCGACCTGGAGCGATTGCAGCGCATCAATGCGGGTATCGAGCAATCGCTGTCGCGCCTGCGCATGGAACTGCAGGACGCCAAAACGCAGGTGGCCGAGATGGAAGTGCCCGAGCCGGTGATAGAGGACGTGCCGGAGCCCAGCCCGACCGCCATCGTCAATGGCGTTGAATTCTCGATACTGGGCCTGGCCACCGAAGCCAAGAGCTTTGTGATCGTGGTTGATATGTCCGGCAGCATGATGTCGTATTCCGACCTGATGTTTTCCTCGGTGGTGGATATCCTGGCGCCGCTGAAGCCCGACAACAGCTTTGCCATCATCGGCTTCCAGGGAGCTCCGGCGCCATACATCCACACCTTCCCGCGCAGCAACCGGCTGGTGCAGGCTACGCCTGAAAACCTGCAGGCCGCCCGCGAGTACGCCAGTTCACTGTCACAGCGCTTCGCCGGTTCAACGCCGACCCACCAGGCACTGCTGGCCGCCCTGCAGTTTCCGGCGGAAGCCATCATCCTTCTGAGCGATGGGGAACCCGACAGTTCACCGGCCGGCATCATCAAGGACATCACCAGCCTGAACCGCTATGACCGCAAGGAAATCCACACCGTGGCCATCGGCGATTACACCGAGAACCGGGCGCTGGTACTGTTCCTGCAGACGCTGGCGCGGCAGAACAATGGCGATTTCGTAGGCGTGTCGCGATGAGACGGCAGCGCGCTCCCTTTGAAGTGTTTTCCCTGTCGGCCATCGACCTGTTCGCCTCGGCCATGGGCGCATTCGTGATCATGGCCATCATCCTGATGCCGGATTACCAGAAAGAGGTGCGTTCGGAGGGTGACCTGAAGTTCCTGGAAGAACTGGCCAGCAAAACCGACGCCATCCTGCAGGAAAGCGAACTCGGCCGTAACGACATCCTCAAGGCCCTGCTGGCGGCGCAAACCCGGCATGAGCAGTTACAGGCCGAGCAGGAACGCATTTCGGCTGAGATCCAGACCATCAATGCCGAGAAGCAGGCCAGCAAGGACCAGCCGCCTCCGCCCCCACCCGAGGAGGAGCCGATTCCCGAGCCCACCGGGCGCAACCAGGTGACTTTTCGCTTTCTTGGCCTGAAAACCGACCAGACACAGATCCTGTTCCTGGTGGACATGAACGCCTTTCTCGGTCGCCATGCCAAACTGGTAAAAGACACCGTCATCCGCGCCATGGATTCGCTGGATGACGGTTACCAGTTCGGCATTCTGGGCTTCCAGGAGCTGGATTCGGGACCCAATTTCGTCCGCTGGCCGCCCAAGGGCCTGAGCGCCATGTCAAATAAAACGCGCGCCCAGGCCACCCGGTTCCTGGAAGGCATGCAGGATGATTTCAAGGGCACTTCACCGCTGTTGGCAGGTATCACCGAGGCATTGCAGAGCGATGCCCAGGCCATAGTCCTGTTCAGCGACGGCCTGCCCAATCCCGCCTTCAACGATGGCCTGAATTCCAATCGCCTGGTACGTCGCATCATCCAGTTGAATTACGAACACAAGGAAATCCACGCCGTGACCATTGGCGATTACTACAAGTACCGCGGTACGGTAGAATTCATGGAGCGGCTGGCCGGCAACAACAACGGTGGTTTCCTGGCGGTGAGCGATTGAGCTCTGTAGCCAGAGTCAAGCGCCAGGCTATGAAGCTTTTCATACCCGGGTTGACCCTGGCACCAGACTCTGACTACAGAACTTTGATCCCACAACCAAAGCAGCAACCATGGTCACAATAGGACGCGACAGCAAGAACGATATTCCCCTGAAGGACGCCTCGGTTTCCGCCGAGCACGCCTGTATCGATGCCATCAAGGGCAATCGCCTGCTGATCCGCGACCTTGGTTCGCGTTCCGGCACTTTCCTGTTCCGGGATGAACAGTGGGTACAGGCCCTGAAGGTGCAACTCGGGCCGCAGGACCGTATCCGCTTCGGCAATTACGAAATGAGCTGGCAGAATCTTGCCAGGACTTCGGCAGGCTTCGGCATGGGCCCGTCCGATGCCAACAGCCTGCGCAGCGCCGGGCTGGCTTTCGCCGGCAAGCCCAGCGAAAAGCCGGTGTTTGAAAACCCCAAGCGCAATCCGGTGACGGGTGCGGTTGAAGAACGTGACCCCAACCCGAATAACCCGAACCAGAAATGACCCGCATCCGCATCATCACCTTCCTGGTATGTGCCTTGACCGCCATGTTGTTCGTAGCCTTCCTGGCGCGGTTCCTGCCGCTGGACTGGGCCAAGATCGTGCTCGACATCGAACGATCCACATGGCCTGTCACGGTGCAGACGGTGATGTGGGTGGTGTTTTTCAT
>CBFGWJ010000222.1:0-4536 GCA_965652335.1 uncultured Gammaproteobacteria bacterium
AGCGGATTTGAACGCGGCGCATTGACAGAAATCGAGGGCCGCATCATCGGTTTACCCGATGTCCAGGAGGGCTATACCCGTTTCCGCCTGGAACCGTTGTCGGCACGCCCTGAAGTATCGTCGTCGCTTTCGGATCGTTCCGCTGCACCGCAAGAGCTGCCCCGTCGAATACTGGTCAACTGGTATCGCGATCCGCCCGAGCTGCTGCCCGGCCAATTCTGGCGCTTGCAGGTGCAGCTCAAGCCACCCTGGGGGCTGGTCAATTTCCAGGGCAATGACCGTGAACGCTGGTTGTTCGCCGAAGGCATCGGCGCACAGGCGACCGTACGCCAGGGGGAACTTCTAGGTGCCGCCGGATGGCACGGCCGGCTGGACCGGATTCGTGCACGGCTCAGCGCCGCAATCGCGCGAACCGCCAACCAGGATACAGCCAGCCCGGAAGGACTGGACCCGGAAGGATTCGGCCCGGACGGAGTCGGTATGGTCCGCGCGCTTGCCGTGGCCGATCGCAGCGGGCTCAGCAAGCAACAGACCCGGATCCTGTCGGTTACCGGAACGGCACACCTGCTGGCCATTTCAGGCCTGCACGTGGGCCTTGCCTATCTCCTGGCGTACGGCCTGGCGCGCATCCTGTTGATGCCTTTTGGCCGTTGGCTGCCCAACAGCCAGCTCTGCAGCCTGTTGTTCGGCTGGGCAGTTGCCGGCTTCTATGCCGGGCTGGCCGGGTTTTCCACCGCAACCGTTCGCGCCCTGGTGATGCTGAGCGTGATCCTGGTGCTGGTTCTTGTGCGGCGCAGGATCAGGCCTGTGCATTCGCTGTTGCTGGCGCTGGCCATTGTGTTGCTGGCGGAACCATTGGCTCCGCTGCAGGCCGGCGCCTGGATGTCCTTTGTCGCGGTCGGGGCGCTGATGCTGTGGTTCGTGCCCAGGCATACCCGCCGGCGCGGCTGGCTATCCCGGTCATTACAGGCGCAGGGGGCGGTGATGCTGGTCAGTTTGCCGTTCACCGCCTGGTGGTTCCAGCTTTCCAGCCCGGCCGGGTTTGTGGCCAACCTGGTGGCCATACCCTGGGTAAGCTTCGTGGTGGTCCCGCTGGTGCTGCTGGCCATTGTGGCCTGGCCGGTCAGCGAATTTGCCTTTGTTGGCCTGGTGCGGCTTGCGGCGCAGGCCGCTGATGCGCTCATGTGGCTGCTGGGTCCGTTGTCTGCATCCGTGCAGGAATTCAGCACGGTTCTGCAACCTTCGTTCTGGAGCCTGCTGCCGGCGATCATGGGCGCCGTGATGCTGCTCATGCCGCGCGGGTTGCGGCTGCAGGCTCCGGCGCTGCTGCTCATGCTGCCGCTGCTGTTGCCGGCCAGCCCGGCCCCTGCCCAGCGCTTTGAGATGGAAGTGCTGGACGCAGGGCAGGGCACGGCATTGCTGTTGCAAACCGGCTCGCATCTGCTGTTGTATGACAGCGGGCCCGGCAGCAACCTGGACGATGCCTCAGGCTACGACCTGGTGAGCTCGGTGATCCATCCGGCCGTGCTGGCGAACGGGCATGCAGCACCGCACCGCATCGTCATCAGCCACGGTGATCTCGACCATGCCGGCGGCCTGGCCAGCCTGCGCGAGCAATACCCCCGGGTTCCGGTGTATGCCAATCTGCGGAATCCGCTGCCCGGCATACTGCCCTGCCATGACACACTGGAATGGCAATGGTCGCGGAGCCGGGTCGAGGTGCTGCATCCATCGGCGTTCCTGCCATATCTCGGCAACGATTCGTCCTGCGTGCTGGAGGTGGATGCAGGACGTTTCAAAACCCTGCTGGCCGGTGATATCTCCACCAGTGTGGAGAGGCGGCTGGTGGCGCAAGGCCTTGGCGTCAACCGGATACTGCTGGTTCCGCATCATGGCAGCCGGTCATCTTCGAGCGGAGAGTTGTTGGATGCCACACTGCCGGAACTGGCCATCGCCACCGCCGGCATCGGTAACCGCTTTGACTTTCCACGCCAGGAAGTGCGGCAACGCTATGTGGATGCGGGTATCCGCTTTCTTTCCACCGATCGTTGCGGAGCCATACGCCTGGAAGCGGAAAACGATGGGGAACTGGAGCTCAGCAGCGCACGCCGCGTTCGCGCCGCACCGTGGCGCTGGCCGGCGGGAGACGAATGTCCCTGACGCGCGGCACTTCCTGAAGGCACGGCGGCGGCTACCGGATCCGGCCGTTTCTTCCATGGCCAGTTGCGAATGTGCCATGTATCATGCGCCTAGCCCGATTGATCAAAGGAGTGAAGCACGTGCTAGAGATCATCTATGCCGGCGGCTGGCTGATGGTTCCCATCATTTTCTGCTCGATACTGGCCGTGGCCATCATTGCCGAGCGCTTCTGGGCGCTGCGACGGCGCAATGTGATTCCCGCCGGTGTTGGCGAGCAGGTGGAAGAATGGGCCGCGCGACACGAACTCGACAAGCGCCATATCGATCAGTTGCGCAATTCCTCAGCCCTGGGGCGGGTTCTGGCGGCCGCCCTGGCCAACCGTCACCGGCCGCGCGATCTGATCAAGGAATCGGTGGAGGACACCGGGCGCCATGTGCTGCACGAGCTCGAACGCTTTCTAAATACCCTGGGTACCATCGCCGGGATCAGTCCGCTGCTCGGGCTGCTGGGCACGGTTATCGGCATGATCAAAGTGTTCTCAGCCATCATGGCGCACGGCGTGGGCAACGCCAATGCCCTGGCGGGCGGCATATCCGAAGCCCTGATCACCACTGCAGCCGGCCTTTGCGTGGCGATTCCCAGTTATTTCTTCTACCGCTATTTCAAGGGCAAGGTGGACATGTACGTGATCACCATGGAAGAACAGGCCATCAGCCTGATCGAAGCCATCGAACGGGGTCACGTGGCACGGCTCGGCAACCGGGTACCGGGAGGCTGAAGTGAAGCTTCGCGCGCGTGAACGCGAGGAACCGACGGTTGACCTGACATCACTGATTGATGTGGTGTTCCTGTTGCTGATCTTTTTCATGGTAAGCACGAATTTTGAGCGCCAGGCGGTGCTCAAGGTGGACCTGCCGGAGGCCAGCGCGGTGGATGCGCCCACGGAAATCCCCGAAAAACTGGAACTGGTGATTGACCCCATGGGCCGGATGTACCTCAATGACCAGCAACTGGTGGATGACCAGCGGGCCACCCTGGTGGCTGCATTCGGGCAGGCAGCCGGAAACCGGCGCGACATTCCGCTGGTGCTGCGCGCCGACCGTATGACACCCCATCATTACGTGGTGATGGCCATGGACGTGGCTGCCGAACTGGGCTTCCACAACCTGTCCATCGCCACCGACCGCACGGAAACTTCGGGCAATTCCAGCCAATGAGCGGAGATTCCAGCACTGCAACCCAGTTGTACCTGCGTCTTTGGTCCTACACACGACGCTACGGCTGGATGTTCCTGCTGGGAATCGCCGGCGTCAGCATGGATGCTGCCATGCAGGCCGCCTTCGTGAAGTTCATGGAACCCCTCATTGACCGGGTGTTCGTGGCCAAGGATTCCGAATTCGGTTTGTGGCTGGCTGGCGTGATCGTGCTGATCGGCATTGGCCGCATCGTCGGCAACTTTGTCGGTGTCTACGGCATGGAGTGGGTGGGCCGGAAAGTCGTGGCGGACCTGCGGCTGGAATTGTTCACCCGCTATGTGTCCCTTCCCGCTGCTTTCTTTGACCGCTACAGCGCCGGGCAACTGATCTCCAAGCTGGCCTACAACAGCGAGCAGGTGGCCAACGCCGCCACCAAGTCCATCGTCACCGCCTTCCGTGACATCATGCTGGTGATTTTCCTGGTGGGCGTGATGGTCACCAGCAGCCTCAAACTCACGCTGGTGATGCTCCTGCTGGTGCCGATGATCGGCCTGCTGGTCACAGTCATCAGCCGCAAGTTCCGCCGGATCAGCCACCGCATCCAGGATTCCATGGCGGATGTTTCACATGTCACCGAGGAAGTGGTCAGCGGCCACCGCGTGGTCAAGGTTTTTCGCGGGCAACTGGCTGAAATCGCCCGCTTCGCGCTGGTCAACGACAAAACCCGCCGGCTGCACATGCGCATGGAGGCCACGCACCTGACCGGCTCGTCACTGGTACAGGTGGCGGCGGTGACTGCCATCGTACTGCTGATGGTGATCGCCACGCGGCCGAGCATGCTGGACAGCATCTCCGCCGGTACCTTTACCACGCTGTTCTGGGCCATGGTGGGCACCATCCCGCCACTCAAGCGCCTCACTACCGTGCAGTCGCAGATGCAGAAAGGCATAGCCGCGGCCGACAGTATTTTTCGCGTACTGGACACCGAGGCGGAGCAGGACTCGGGGACCGTGGCAGTTGATCGGGTACGCGGTGATATCGAATTCGTCGACGTCAGCTTCAGCTACCCGGGTGATGATCGCCCGGTTCTGCAGAACATCAGTTTCAAGGTTCCGGCCGGCAGCGTGACGGCGCTGGTCGGGCATTCCGGCAGCGGCAAGACCACCCTGGCGGGCCTGCTGCCCCGTTTCTACCCCTACA
>CBFGWJ010000223.1:0-4513 GCA_965652335.1 uncultured Gammaproteobacteria bacterium
CTGGATTTCAGCCCGATCTGGCGTTCCTACATGGGCGACCGGAAGGATTATGACCAGGTCGATGACCTGTCCGAGGAAGCCCAGGACCAGCAAACCGAATGGCGCCGTAACTCCATCGCGGAATTGCAGGCGGAATTCGACCGCGACTTGCTTTCGCCGGACGCGCAGCTGTCCTATGACCTCTGGATCCACAAGAACCAGGGCGCCATCGAAGCCGACCAGTTTCGCCGCAACGCCTATGTGATCAACAACTTCTACAGCCCGCATACCACTTATCCGCAGTTCCTCGCCTCGATACACCGGGTGGAGGAGCCTTCAGACATGGATGCCTACATCGCGCGTATCGGCGGGCTGTCGCGCGCCCTGTTGCAGGTGCTGGAGACGGCCCGGCGGAACGCGGCAGCCGGCTCCCGCCAGCCGCGGTTTTCCTACGACTCGGTAATCGAGCAATCGCGCGCGCTGATCACCGGCGCACCCTTTACCGACGAGGGCAGCAGTACGGTCTGGACCGATGCGCAGGCCAAGATCGACGGCTTGCTCGCCGCCGGCAAGATCGACCAGGCGCAGGCCGATGCCTACCGGGAAGCGGTGAAAAAGGCCTTGCTGGAACATTGGCTGCCGGCTTATGAACAGCTCATCACCTGGCTGGAAATCGACCGCGTCAATGCCGATGAGGTCGCCACCGGAGTCGGCAAGAATCCCAATGGCCAGGCCTATTACCAGGAGCGGCTGAAGGATGCCACGACCACCAGCCTGACCGCGGATGAGATTCACCAGATCGGGCTGGACGGAGTGGCTAGCGTGCATGCCGAGATGGAAGCCCTGAAGGAGCAGGTGGGTTTCGAAGGTTCGCTGCAGGACTTCTTCACCTTTGTACGTGAAGACGACCAGTTCTATTTTCCGAACACCGATGAGGGCCGCCAGGCCTACATCGATACCGCCACAGCGCATATCAAGTTCATCCAGGCGCGCCTGCCGGAGTACTTTGGCGTCCTGCCCAAGGCCGATGTGATCGTGAAGCGCGTCGAGCCGTTCCGCGAACGGGATGGCGCCCCTCAGCACTACCTGCTGGCCGCGCCCGACGGTTCGCGTCCGGGTGTTTTCTATGCGCACCTGTCCGACATGCGGGCCATGCCGATTCCGCAGCTGGAAGTGATTGCCCACCATGAAGCCAGCCTGGGCCATCACCTGCAATTCTCCATCGCCCAGGAACTGACTGATGTGCCGAAGTTCCGCACCCAGCTGTTCTACAACGCGTTCCAGGAAGGCTGGGGGCTTTACACCGAACAGCTGGCCAAGGAGATGGGCGCCTACCAGGACCCGTATTCCGATTTCGGCCGCCTGACCACCAAGCTGTGGCGCTACATCCGCCTGGTGCTGGATACAGGCCTGCATGCCAAGGGCTGGACCGAAGAGCAGGCGGTGGAATATTTCAAGGCCAATTCCCCGGCCGCTGAAGGACAGATCCGCGCCGAAGTGCAGCGCTACATCCTGATGCCGGGCCAGGCCACCGGCTACATGATCGGCATGCTGAAAATCCAGGAGCTGCGGGCCAGGGCTGAGGCAGAGCTTGGCGACCGGTTCGACATCCGCGGATTCCATGACACCCTGCTGGCCAGCGGCCAGATGACCTTGCCACTGGCCGAACAGCAGGTCGACAAATGGATCGCGGCGCAGAAGGAGAAAGCACTGTGAAAATATTCGGCAGGTGTTTCCGGGCATTGCCGTTAGTCGCCCTGTGCGCCAGCCTGGGTTCGGCGCCTGCTTTGATGGCGGCACAAACATCCGAGTTCAATGACGTACCGTCTGAATTCAAGCCGGTGCTGGCCGAGAAGGACTTCACCAAGCGGGTGGAGATGATCCCCATGCGCGATGGCGTGAAACTCTACACCGAAATCTTCATTCCCAAAGGTGCTGAAAACGCGCCGATCCTGATGAACCGCACGCCGTACAATATTTCCGCCCGCACCGAGCGGCAGAAATCCCCTTTGATGCTGGGCACGCTGCCGCTGTCGGACGAACTGGTGGTGAAGGAAGGCTATATCCGCGTCTACCAGGATTCCCGCGGCAAGTACAAATCCGAAGGCAATTATGTGCTCACCATGCCGGTGCGCGGGCCGCTCAATCCCACCGAAACCGATCATTCCACCGATGCCTGGGACACCATCGAATGGCTGGTGAACAACATCCCCGAATCCAACGGCCGCGTGGCCATGATCGGCTCATCCTATGAAGGTTTCACCACCGCCATGGCCCTCCTGGAACCGCATCCTGCGTTGAAGGCGGCGGTGCCGCAGGGGCCACTGATGGACGCCTGGATGGGTGATGACTGGTTCCATTACGGCGCATTCCGCAACCTGATGCTGGGCTTCACCCTGATGCAGACCGGGCAGCGTGGCGCAGGGTCGGTCACCCACAGCGAGATCCTGGACCGCTACGAGGAATTCCTGCGCGCCGGCTCAACCGGCGACTACATTCGCGCCACCGGCCTGGACCAGCTGCCCTGGGTGCAGCGCCTGTTGCAGCATCCCGCCTATGACGCCTACTGGCAGGGCCAGGCCGTCGACCGGCTGGTGGCCGCGAATCCATCCAACGTGCCCACGCTCTGGACCCAGGGCCTGTGGGACCAGGAAGACATGTGGGGCGCCAACCATGCCTGGCAGCGCCTGAAGGCGGCCGGCCATATGGCCAACAACTGGCTGGTGCTGGGGCCGTGGAACCACGTACAGGTGAACCGCGTGGGCGAGTCGCTGGGGCCGATGAACTGGCATGAAGACACGGCCCGCCATTACCGGCGCGAAATCCTGATGCCATTCCTGAATCACTACCTGAAAGACGGCCCGGCGCCCGACCTGGCGCGCGTCACGGTGTACAACACCGGCGAAAAGCAGTGGGAGGAATTCTCCGACTGGCCGCAATCCTGCGAGCGAGGCTGTGCGGAACAATCCAGGCCACTCTACCTGGGCGAGGACTTCAGCCTGTCCTTTGACAAGCCAACGGCTTCAAGAGGTGGCGACAGCTACACCAGCGACCCTGCCAAACCGGTGCCCTTCCTGCCGCGCCCGGTACTGGATCCGTTCGGGGATTTTGCCGGTACCGGCGCTCTCGGCAATACCTATGAACCCTGGAGCAAGTGGCTGGTGTGGGACCAGCGCTTCGTGGATGGCCGCCCCGATGTGCTGACCTATGAGTCCGAAGTGCTGACAGAACCGGTGCATGTCCAGGGCATTCCCATTGCCGATATCCGCGCCATGACCACCGGCACCGACGGTGATTTCGTGGTGAAGCTGATCGATGTGTACCCGGCCATGGACCCCATCAGCATCGAGAACAGCGGCTACCAGTTGCCCATTGCCATGGACATTTTCCGCGGCCGCTACCGTGAGAGTTTCGAGCATCCAACCGCGATTCCGGCCAACAAAGCACAGCAGTATCGCTTCGAACTGCCCAATGTGAACCATGTGTTCCAGCCGGGACACCGCATCATGGTGCAGATCCAGTCCACGCTGTTCCCGCTGTATGACCGCAATCCGCAGAAGTTCGTGCCCAATATCTTCAACGCCAAGCCCGGTGACTACCAGCAGGCTGAGATCACCATCCTGCGCAGCAAGGCCCAGCCGTCCGCCATCGTACTGCCGGTGGTGAGCGCGGAGAATTGATTCCAAAACGGTCCGCGAGCACGCGCTTGCTGCTCGCGGACCAGCTGTCCGGTGCCGCAATACCGGATCATCCGGCAGTGCCGAAAGTCATGGATTTGCATTAAAACCGCTTATGGCTTGATTTACCTTTATTTGTTGGCGCCGCAATTCCAGCCTGCGTACCATTTCCGGATTGGGTCAAGCGTTGCCGGCGAATGGCTGCCAGGCTCCGTGCACAGAGTTTTCGCCCATGGCCGCCAGGCGCGGCCGGACGACCGGATTTTCATACCCGCGCATGCAGAACTGCCCATGCCGGGCGGGAACAGGGAAGTCCAGGCACCGAATTCGCCTGGAAATAACCAATCCATACAAGGCACAACGTAGAGGACCAACATGCTGCAGATCAATGATGTATCCCATACCTATCCCAACGGCACGCGTGCCCTGGATTCGGTCTCGCTGGACGTGCCTCCGGGCATGTTCGGCCTTCTCGGCCCGAACGGTGCCGGCAAGTCCACGCTGATGCGCTGCATCGCCACCTTGCAGGTGCCGAGTTCCGGCTCGATCCGGTTTGATGACATCGATGTGCTCAGGGAGCCGGAGAAGCTGCGCCGCACGCTGGGTTACCTGCCGCAGGATTTCGGTGTCTACCCGCGCGTTTCCGCTTACGAGATGCTCAATCACATTGCGGTGCTGAAAGGTTATGCAGCCAGTGGCGAGCGCAAGACCGTGGTGGAAACCCTGCTCAACCAGGTGAACCTCTGGAATGTGCGGAACAAGGCGCTGGCCGGTTTCTCCGGCGGCATGCGGCAGCGGTTCGGCATTGCCCAGGCGCTGATCGGGCAGCCCAGGCTGGTGATCGTGGATGAGCCCAC
>CBFGWJ010000224.1:0-4507 GCA_965652335.1 uncultured Gammaproteobacteria bacterium
TCGTGCCCGCCAGCTCCACCCCGGTGGCACCGCCGCCGACAATGACAAAGCGAAGGAGCGCCTGCCGCTCGGCTTCATCCCGGGCCATTTCGGCCTGCTCAAAGGCTGTCAGGATGCGGCGGCGGATATGGGTTGCATCATCGATGCTTTTGAGCCCGGGCGCCGCGTCCGCCCAGTTGTCGTGGCCAAAGTAGGAATGGGTGCTGCCGGTGGCAACCACCAGGTAATCGAATGGCAGCCGCTCGCTATGTAACAGGACTTCGTGCCGCTGCAGGTCCACTCCCCGGACTTCATCCAGCAGCACTGTGGCATTTTTCTGCCGGCTGAGTATCGAACGGATGGGCCAGGCTACGTCCGACGGCGCCAGGCCGGCCGCGGCAACCTGGTACAGCAATGGCTGGAACAGGTGATAGTTATGGCGATCAACGATGGTGACATCGGCTTCGGCTCCCGCCAGCCCGCGGGCCGTGAACAGCCCGCCGAATCCCGCACCGAGTATCACCACCCGTATCATGTGCCGATGTCCCCTGCTGGCCGGAATCCAACCCGATTGAAGGTCAGTCGATCCGAGCCACGTAATCCTCGCCCTGGCGCCGCAACTGGAACAGCAGCGGGCCGCGGGAGTCTTCCACCAGTTTCTGGAAATCGGCCAGCCCCTGCAACGGCTGCCGGTTCAGCGCCGTGACGATATCACCGGGCCGGAAGCCCGAGCGTGCCAGGCGGCTTTGCGGATCGAGTTCGGTGAGTATCACGCCGCGCAGCTGTTCAGCACGCATCTTGGCCGGCAGCTCCTGGAAATTGGCCCCGGCAAGCCGGCGATCCAGCCTGGCGCCTTCCAGGGCCGGCAAAGCATTGGCGCTGAGCCTGGCTGAACGGCTCTTGCCGTTGCGCAGGTAGTTGAGCGATTTCTTCTCGCCGATGGGCAGCTGGCCTTCGACGATGTAGAAATCCTGCATGTTATGCACCGGGTAATCGGCCACCTGGGTGATCACGTCGCCCGCCTCGATGCCCGCCTTGTCGGCGGCGGCGCCTTTCACGACTTCGGCCACCAGGGCGCCTCTGGTGTTCTCGATGCCGAGGGCGCCCGCCAGTTCGGGCGTCAGGTCCTGTACATATACACCCAGCGTGCCACGCCGCACCTCGCCGAACTCGGCCAGTTGCTGCATCACGTATGAAGCCATGGCGGTGGGAATTGCAAAACCAATGCCGATATTGCCGCCGCTGGGGGTAAAGATGGCGCTGTTGATGCCCACCAGTTCACCGCGCAGGTTCACCAGTGCTCCGCCGGAATTGCCCGGGTTGATGGACGCGTCCGTCTGGATGAAGTTCTGGAATTCAAGGCCGCGGAACCCGGCGCGCCCGAGCGCGCTGACGATACCGGAAGTGACTGTCTGCCCCAGGCCAAAGGGATTGCCCACCGCCACCACGAAGTCACCCACCCGCAAATCACTGGAATCAGCCAGCACCAGGGCGCTGAGGTCTTCCGCGGGAATGCGCACCATGGCGAGATCAGTGTCCGGATCAGTACCAATTACCTCGGCCTGGAAACTGCGTCCATCGGACAGCGTCACGGAAATTTCATCCGCGCCGGAAATCACGTGGTTGTTGGTGAGCACATAGCCCTTGCCGGCATCGACGATCACGCCCGAACCCAGGCTTTGCGAGACCCGTTCACGTGGCTGGTCGGGAATGTTGAAAAAGCGCCGGAAGAACGGGTCGTTGATCAGCGGGTTGTTGATGCGCACGCGGGTTTGCGTATAGATGTTCACCACCGAGGGTGTCACACGCTCCAGCACCGGCGCCAGGGAAGGCAGCGGTTCTCCGGCCACCGCGCTCGGCAGTGCAGCCTGGCTGCTCAACGCAAACCAGGGCGAAAACAGGAAGGCACACAAGGCGCACAATCGGAAAATTTTTTTCATCGTGGGCTTCTTCATCGGGCTGCAATGAATGTTGGTGGCTGTATGACCGGCGATCAGCATCAAGGTTCTGCATTCGCACAGCATTCGCACAAGGGCCTGAAACTGAATCATAACAATGTGGCCTGACAATGGCGGTATCAAGCGGCGCGCCGCATTGCGAGGGCTGCGGCCGATGGGCTCGAAACCTTGCTATTTGCCGGAAAACCGGATATATACCGACAAGCCCGATTTTCGAACACAAGATATTGTGTGCTGATGAATCCGGCCCGTAAAAGCGGAATGAGAACATGATTGGGCAACCATGATTGACCTTCAGCAACAGGTGTTACGTACCGATGTATCCGGTATGCCGCTGGAATGGATCGGCTACCAGGAGGCGGTGCGGCTGATTTCACTGGACCAGGTGAGTTACTCGCTGGGCCGCAGGCTGTATTGCATACACGGCGGAATCAACGCCATTTCCGGGCGGCAAAGCCTGATAGAAGTCAATGCCATCATCGCCAGCCATGGCCATCACCCGCACGCCAAACTGTTCGCGGAAAATTACACGCCACCGCTCAGCAACAAGGCGCTGTTCCGGCGTGACCAGTCACTGTGCCTGTATTGCGGCGAACAGTTTCCGAATTTCCTGCTCTCACGCGACCATGTCAAACCGCTGAGCCAGGGCGGCAAGGATCGCTGGAGCAACGTGGTGACGGCCTGCAAGCGCTGCAACAACCACAAAGCCGGGCGCACGCCCGAGCAGGCGGACATGCAATTGCTGGCCATTCCCTTCACACCCACCCACGCGGAATACATCTACCTGCAGGGCAAGCGCATCCTGGCCGACCAGATGGAATTCCTGGTGGCCCACTTTCCGCGCAACAGCGTATTGCGCCAACGGGTTGAGCTGGGCCAGAAACTGATCGCCTGATCTGCCATAATTCCGCTCCATGAGACTGCCGCACGTTTACCTGGTTGATGCCAGCGTTTACATTTTCCGCGCCTGGTTTTCCATGCCGGATGCATTCACCAACACCCAGGGCGAGCCCACCAATGCGGTATACGGTTTTTCCGGCTTCCTGTGCAGCCTGCTGGAGCAGACGTCAGCGCAACACGTGGCCATTGCGTTTGATGAGTCACTCAGCACCAGCTACCGCAACGAAATATACCCGGCCTACAAGGCCAATCGCGACCCGGCTCCCGAAGACCTGAAGCGGCAGTTCCAGTGGGCGCGTGATGTGGCGCAATCCATGGGGCTGGCCTGCTATTCCGATCCGCTGTATGAAGCAGACGACCTGATCGGCACGCTGGCCGATTACTGGCGCGACCGGGGCCACCCGGTGTGCGTGGTGAGCAGCGACAAGGACCTGGCGCAGCTGATCTGCGAGGGCGACCACTGGTGGGATTTTTCCAGGAACCAGCGGCTGGGTTCCGCGCAGTTGCAGCAGAAATTCGGCGTGCTACCCGAACAGATGGCGGATTACCTGGCACTCACCGGCGATGCGGTGGACAACATTCCCGGTGTGCCGGGTATCGGGCCCAAGTCCGCGGCTGCACTGCTGGCGCATTTCGGCAACCTGGACAGCCTGTACGAGCGGCTGGAAGAAGTGCCTTACCTCAGCCTGCGCGGCGCCAAATCCATGCACCGGAAACTGCAGGAGCACCGGGCAGCGGCTGAGCTGGCGCGTCAGCTGACGATGATCAGCCGCGATGTTGCCTCAGCCCTGGCGTCACCCGATATATCCCGCGGCTTGGTAGATACCGCCAGGCTCAACCGGCTGTTTGATGAACTGCAGTTTGGCGGCATGTTGCGGCAGCGCTGCCTTCGAGCCTGAACCCGGTGAACCTGAACCCGGCGAATCTGAACCACGCCGATCCTGCGCAATCAACTCTGTTCATTGCTGCACGCCCTTGAGGTTTCTTTCCTTGATGAGTCGCTCTTCCGGTGTTTCCATGCCTTGCTCGGGCTCCACCGGGGTGCGCAAAACAACCGGCTCAAACCTGCTCTCGCGCTCGCCACCCAGGTTGCTGCCGGCGAAGTAGTAAACGTCATCGCCCTGAACCCGGGCAAAGGACGGTGATTCATACAGCTCCAGTCCACTGGCCAGTGGAACCACGTTGACGACATTGGTGCCGGTGGCATCCAGGTCCAGGCGCATCACGCGCTGCGGCGCAATGCCGTTCTGCAGCAGGTACAGGCTGCCCCTGGCCCAGTCGATTCCGGAGATCCCGCCGAGGTTGAGCGTTTCCGGACCCAGCAACATGTTGACGGAGTTGTTGTCGAGGTTTATCACCAGGATACCCAATGCCGCATCCGCCAGGTACATCAGCTTGCCATCATCGGAAATCGACAGGTCACGCAGGCCGGTGAGCTGGAAGTTGCTGACAAACAAACCCATGTTGTTGGCTTCGGCGGGCTTGATGTAAACCAGCGGTACTGCGCGGTCCATCACGAACACATCGCCCTCGGGCGTCAACCCGATGGTGCCGAGAAAATGCGGGAACCGGTCAGCAGGAGGCTCAAACCGGTTCAGCAGCTCGAGGGTTTCCAGGTCAAATTCCAACAGCGCGGTTTTGCCCAGCTCACCTTCCTCGAGTTTGCCGAA
>CBFGWJ010000225.1:0-4506 GCA_965652335.1 uncultured Gammaproteobacteria bacterium
GCACATAATCTGCCGGATCTTCACCGGGCAGGACGCTTTCATCAACGTCACTGACCTTGATGCGGTAGCTTACACCCAGCTGCCTCAGCAATTCGTGGCGACGTGGCGAAGCCGATGCCAGGATCAGTTGTACCGGCAATTCTTCGACCACTGGGTTGGATGGATTGCTCAATGTGTTACTCGCGATGATAGGGATGGTTCTGCGTTACTGACCATGCGCGGTACAGCTGTTCCGCCAGGATCACACGCACCAGCATATGTGGCAGTGTCAATTTACCCAGCGACCAACTGGCATCGGCACGCTGGAGGCAACGTGAGTCCAGGCCATCCGGGCCACCGACCAGCAGGGACACATCGCGACCGTTCTGCATCCATTGCTGCATCTCCCCGGCCAGTTCCAGGGTAGACCATTGCCTGCCCCGTTCATCCATGGCGATGACATGGTTGCCGCTTGGCACCGCGGCGAGCAAGGCGGCGGATTCGCTGCCGCGCAGCTGCTCTGCGTTGCTGGACCGGGTGCGGCGGGCCATCGGCAACTCTTTCAATTCGAGCTCGAGGCCGCGCGGAAAGCGCCGGGCATATTCCTTCCAGCCGCGTTCCACCCAGTCGGGCATGCGCTGTCCAATGGCTACAACGCTGAAGCGCATGAGGGTGCCCGGGCTGGAGCCCGGTCAGGCGGGAGTGGCGGCGTTGCTGCGCCGGCTGGTACCTGCTTCCCAGAGTTTTTCAAGATTGTAAAAGGCGCGCGTCTTGGGTTGCATGAGGTGCACGATGATATCGTTCAGGTCCACCAGCACCCACTCACCTTCTTTCTCGCCCTCGATTCCCAGTGGCTGGCAACCGGCAGCCTTGGCTTTCATCACCAGGTTTTCCGCCATCGACTGGACATGCCGGCTGGAATTGCCCGAAGCCAGCACAAACAGGTCGGTGAGGGAATTCTGTGAGGAAACATCGATTTCCTGGATATCGATGGCTTTGAAATCTTCCAGTGCGCTGAGCACGATCTGGCGCAGTTCCTGGAACGTAGGCTCGCCGGATATTTTTTCCTGGGTTTTGCTCGAGGAAATACCCAAAGGTTTGATGGCAGGTTTTTCGGAACGCTTCAATGGATTAGTCAATAGTCCGGTCACCGTAAAGGGATTAGTGGGATTCTAGACCCAATGGCCCTGTTCCCGCAAAAGGAATATTCCGCCCGCGGTTTCAGCTTGCAAGGGCATCGTACAGCCCGTGCTGCCGGATGTAGCCGATGACTTCATGTGGCAACAGGTACCGGCAGGACTTTCCGGCCTGCAGCCTCTGCCGGATATCAGTCGAAGAAATGGCCAGCTGGGTGACTTCCAGTGGCAGCACCCGTCCGCAGGGTTGCCGCCGCAATGCTGCAGGATCGTATACCAACCGTGGTTCGATCTCCGCCATCAACTGCGCCGAATAACCGTGAGGGGAATCGGGCCGTCGCATGATGACGATATGGGCCAGTTCAAACAGCCGGCGCCAGTCTTTCCAGCTGTCCAGCTGGTTGACGGCGTCCTGTCCCAAAAGCAGCGCCAGCGGCCGGCCAGGACCTGATTCAGCACGGATTTCGGCCAGGGTATCGACCATCCAGGAATAGCCTTCGCGCAGGACTTCTCGCGGATCCACCGGCAGGTCCGGGTCATCTTTCACCGCCAGCCGCAGCATCGCCAGCCGGTGTTCCGCACTGGCAAACGTGCCGTCGCGATGCGGCGGATTACCGGCCGGCAAGAGGTTCAGGCGATCGAGCATCAGGCACTCCCGGGCCTCCACGGCCGCGCGCAGGTGGCCAAAATGCACCGGATCGAAAGTCCCGCCGAAAATGGCCGTCAGGGCCGGAACTTCAGGCTGGATTCCGTTCAACGCGAAAAAGCTCTCGCAGTAGCGCCTGGACCGCTGCGGCCTGCCGGCTTGCCCGCTGTGGCCAGCTCCGCCAGCATTCGCTCCAGGGTCAACCACGGGTCGCCGCCAGCCTGTCCCTTGCTTTGCAGGTCAATCAGTTTCATGGCGTTGAAAGCGCCATTCAGCGCTTTGGCCGGAATGCGCCGTACCGCCTGTCGCATCAACGCCTGCCCCGGTCCGAATACGCGGTTGCGCGCAAACGCAGCATTCTCTGAATCACCGGTGGCCAGGGCCGAACGCACGCCTTCAATCTGGTTGAGCTGGTAGATCAGCGCTCCCATCACAGCCTGGATGGCCGCGCCGGTGCGCTGCAAACCGGCAACCACGCGCAGGCAATCCGCCGCCTGGCCCAGCATCAGGCATTCACCGAGGCGAAAGGCGTCAAAGCGCGCGCTGCTGCTGACCGCCGCACGGATGGTTTCCACCGTTACCGGCTTGCCACTGTTCAGGAGGCTGATCTTGTCGATTTCCTGCTGCGCAGCCAGAAGGTTGCCTTCGACGAATTCGGCCAGCAGGCGCACCGCTTCCGGGTCTGCCTGCAAGCCTGCAATTTTCATGCGCTGGGCGATCCAGCCCGGCAGTTCATTCGGCTTGACCGGCCAGATTTCCACCAGGCCGCCGGCTTTGGCCAGTTCAGAAGCCCATTTGGACTTGCGGGTCGTGGCATCCCAGGCTCCACAACTGACCACCAGCACCACATCGGGGTCGGGCTGCGCGGCGTAGTCAACGAAATATTTGCCGCCTTCGACACCGGGTTTGCCGGTGGGAATGCGCAGGTCGATGATTTTCCGGCTGGCGAACAGTGATTGCTCCATGCCCGCCATGCCCAGGCCCTGCCAGTCGAACTTGTTGTCCACCTGGAAAATCTGCCGTTCCAGGAAACCCTGCTTTCGCGCGGCCTGGATCACGAGGTCACGGGATTCCTGCACCAGCAGGGGCTCGGCTCCAGCCAGCAGGTATAGCGGCTCAAGCTTCTTTGAAAGCGCGCCGGCCAGGTTGTCGAGGCGTATGTTCACGGGCTAAAGAGTGCGTACGGGCATTTCAGGTTTGGCTGCCAACGATTTCCAGCCGGGAAATCAGGAGCCGCGACAGGGTATTGGCCAGGTCATCCTTGACGTATTCCTGTTCACGCGAAACCGCCAGGATCTGTTGTTCGTCAAAGCTGATATCGCGACTTTGGCGGATGGTCTGCAGCGGCACCAGTTCCTTGCCCTGCGCATCAGTCAGCCGGAACTGCACGGTATGGGTGATCCGGTACTCACGTACGCGGGCGTTGTCACCGATGGACAGCACTTCGGTCAGCACTTCATTCTTGGGGATTTCCAGAATGGCGGTGGCTTTATCCTTGGCGACGATCTTTACCCCGGCCTGCTCGAGATGCAGGCGCACCCGTCGCCCCAGGGCGCTGTATTCATCGCCGATGAGAATCTGTGTCTGTTGCATCTCCGGTGGCAGTTCGGCTTTCTCGCGCAGCTGGAAACCGCAGGCGGAGAGCATCATGCAGAGGGTAAAGACCAGGCCGCAGCGCAGGATGCCACTCACCCGGAACGCGGGTGGATCCGGGACCAAGTCCGGGATGACCATTGAACGATCCGGGATGACAGCGGCAGGCTCCGGGTTGAAAGTGTGGCGTTCCGCAATGGCGACATGACTCTTGAGACTGGCCATGCACTCAGCCTACAACAATATTCAGCAGGCGGTCGGGCACGAGAATCACCTTGCGCACCTCTACGCCTTCCAGGTGACGCTGCACGTTGTCGATGCGCAATGCCTGTTCCAGGGCCTCATCCTTGCCGATACCGGGCGCCGCTTCCAGCCGGCCCCGCACCTTGCCGTTGACCTGGATCACCAGCTCGATCTGCAACTTTTCACGGGCGCTTTCATCAGCCACCGGCCAACTGGCGGAGAACAGCGGCGTGGTTTCTCCCAGTGAAGCCCACAGCCGTTCGCAAACATGCGGAATGATGGGGTTGAGCATGCGCACCACCGCCAGCCAGGCTTCCTGCTGTACTGCCCGGCCCTGTTCGCTCTGGTCTTCAAAACGCGCCAGGTGGTTGCACAGCTCCATGATGGCGGCAATGGCAGTGTTGAAGGTGTAACGGCGGCTGACATCATCCGACACTTTGGCAATGGCATCATGTAGCAAGCGGCGCATTTCCTTCTGGCCATCGTTCAGCGCGCTGACATCCAGCCCAGCCACCGGACCCTGTTCCACGTGGGTGGTAACCAGGTTCCACAGGCGTCGAATGAAGCGGAAAGCGCCTTCCACACCCGAGTCCGACCACTCCAGCGACTGGTCGGGCGGAGAGGCAAACATCGAGAACAACCGCACCGTGTCGGCACCGTAGCGATCCACCAGGCTCTGCGGGTCCACGCCGTTGTTCTTGGACTTGGACATCTTTTCCACCGGCCCCAACTGAACCGCGCTGCCATCGCTGCGCAACCTGCCGCCGGTGATCTTGCCGCGTTCATCCCGCTCCAGTTCCACCTCGGCCGGGTTGATCCAGTCGACCTTGCCCTCGCCACGCTCCTGGTAGAACGTTTCCGCCACCACCATGCCCTGGCACAGCAGGTTGGTGGCCGGCTCATCCGACT
>CBFGWJ010000226.1:0-4482 GCA_965652335.1 uncultured Gammaproteobacteria bacterium
TTCATGCGCAATCAGCGAAACCAGGCTGCGGTCGCCGGCCAGCACGCTGGGCGTGATGAAGGACAACCGCGGGTTTTCCATGCCGCCGAAAGGAAAACTCGGTGGCAATATAAGCAGGTCGTAGCGGCCCCACTCATAGGGCCCGTAAATGGCCTCGGCGGCCAGCAGCATGTCTTCCGTATCGGCGAATTCCCAGGCCGCCTTTTCCAATATTTCCGGTTCCGCGTAAACTCCGGTACGTTCACCAAAGGGCGTGAAATAGAGGTTACCGACCGCCAGCGCCATCAGGTAGGAGGGGATGGGTTGTGGCATGGAAAAGTGGTATTCACCGCCGCGTTCGGCCGCCGGGTCATTGTCGGCGCTCATCACCGCCAGCAGGTTTTCCGGCGTATAAATCCGCGCTTCATAGGTGAATCGCACGGCCGGCGTGTCCTGCAGCGGCACCCAGCTGCGTGCATGAATGGCCTGAGACTGGGTGAACATGAAGGGATGTTCGCCTCCGGCGGTCATGTCGGGCGTCAGCCACATGATGGCGGAAGGATCAGGCCCGGTGCGGTAGCGCAAGCGGATGGTCAGCATGGCCTGGTTGCGCAATTCCGCCGGCAGGCTGATGCGTATGGCTTCGCCCACCACCGGCTGGGTTTCACCCACAACGAACGGCAAGGCTTGCTGTTCACCGCCCTCCGGCACCAGCGTCACCGCCTCGATGAGCAAACCCCGGCCGTCCAGCACCACCTCGTCGGCGAGCGGGTCCGAGCGTTCCAGGTGGAGCTCGGCCTGTCCCTGCAATTGCAGCGCGTCGAAATCCACATCCAGGTCCAGTGCCAGGTGCTGCAAGCGGAACTGCCGGTAATTGGACTGGGTGAAATAATCCCGCGAAGCATCGTAGTCCGCTCCGCCAGGGCTGGCCGCGATATCCGCCGGCCTGCTTGAGACCGTCGGAAGGGTGTCACCTCCGGTGCCATTGTCCCCAGGGCCGCCGCAGGCCGACAGGATCAGGAGCAGGGTCAAAAGCGAAAAGCGCATGGACCAAAAGTGCATAGGAATGATTTCCGGGTTGTGATCGGGGTGGCTGCCGCGGCCGGTTCAGCATGCCACAGCGATGACCAGCTTATGGTAAACGACCCGTCGCAGCCGTTCACGGCTTTATAATCGGCGCATGAATACGCTTTCCGCCGGCTTGCACTGGCAACTGCCGACACCGGTTCCGCTGCCCATCAGCGCGCGCCTCGCCCACGTGCGCTATTGCAGCCCGTTCGCCGCCGCGTTGCTGGACCGTTACCCGCATTGGGCCGACGAACTCAGCCACGCCGACAAACCCGAGCCTGTGGAGCTCAACAATCTGGTCGAGGAACTGGGGCTGGATTCAGCCCTGCGCGTGTACCGCAACCGCTGCATGCTAAGCATCATCTGGCACGACCTGTGCGGCCTGGCCAGCCTGGACCGCACTTTTGCCGACCTCGGCATGCTGGCCACCACCTGCCTTCAGGCGGCGCTGGACTTCCACCACCGCGCACTGGCTGCCAAACACGGGCAGCCACACAACGCGGCCGGGCAGGCACAACAGCTGGTGGTCATCGCGCTGGGCAAATTCGGCGGCGGCGAGCTCAACCTGTCTTCCGATATCGACATCCTGTTCTGCTACGACAGCGCCGGCGAATGCCTCGCGCCGGAAGGCACGGGGCCAACGCGGCCGTTGTCCGCTGACCAGTTTTTCACCCGCCAGGCACGCGCCGTGATCGCCAGCCTGTCCGAAGTGCAGCCGGAAGGATTCTGCTTTCGCGTGGATACCCGCCTGCGGCCGTTCGGCGATTCCGGGCCCCTGTGCAGCAGCCTTTCGGCCCTCGAACAGTATTACCAGCGCGAAGGCCGGGACTGGGAACGCTATGCCTGGATCAAGGCCCGGCCGGTGGCCGGCGACCTGCAGCTCGGGCAGCGCGTGATGCAGCAGGTGCGTCCTTTCGTGTACCGCCGCTACATCGACTTCAGCGCCGTGGAAGCACTGCAGGAGATGCACCTGAACGTGCTGGATGATGCGCGCCGCAGCGAACGGCTGGACGATATCAAGCGTGGCCCGGGCGGGATCCGCGAAATTGAATTCCTGGTGCAATGTTTCCAGCTGCTGCGCGGTGGCCGCGAAACCAGCCTGCAATCCCCTTCCCTGCTCAGTGCGCTGCATGCGGTTGAAAAGCTGCAACTGATGACCGCCGATTCGGTGGCCCAGGTGCATGCCGATTACGGATTCCTGCGCCAGCTGGAAAACCGCATCCAGGCGCTGCACGACCAGCAGACGCACCGGATGCCCACCGGTGTGGACCTGCAGCGCCTGGCGCAGGCCATGCGCCTGGACAGCATCGAAGAACTGCAACAGCGGCTGGCGGAGGTACGGGAAAGCGTCAACCGGCGCTTCGGCGCGATTTTTCCGTCGCGCCCGGAACCCGAAGCCGACCCGCAATGGGCGCGGCACTGGCGCCAGCTGCAGGACCAGCAGGAAACGCCCGAAGGTTCGGCGCTGAGCGCGGCGGCCAGTACCACGGATACCGCCGCCCAGCCCAATGAATCGAGCCCGCTACAGTCGTTTCTCACCACGTTGCAGCGCCTCGCTCTCAGCCAGCGGTCGCGGCGACGGCTGGACCTGTTCATGCCGGTGCTGTTGAGCCGCTTTGACCGGCTGGACCTGGCCCGCCCCACGCAAATCCGGATTTATGACCTGGTGCTGGCCATCTGTCGCCGCAGCGCTTACCTGGTGCTGCTGGTGCAGAACCCCGCGGCGCTGGATCGCCTGGTGGAGTTGTTTGCCCGCAGCGAATGGATTGCCGACCGGGTGATCCGCTTTCCGGCCCTGCTGGATGAACTGATCGACCCGTCGCTGGGACAGCAGATTCCGCAGGCGGGTGACCTGAAACAGAGCGTAGCCCGGGTGCTGGAAAGCGCGCCCGACACCGAAAGCGCGCTGGAGGCCTTGAACTACCTCAAGCTGGCCAGCACGCTGCGCATCGCCGTAGCGCAACTGGGTGGCGCCATCAGCGGACAGACCGTGCAGGCGGGGCTGGCCGCGCTGGCGGAGGCAATCCTGGCGGGCAGCCTGGAGCTGGCGACGCGCGAACTGGTCAACCGACACGGCCGGATCATCACGCGGGATGCCGGCACGCCATCCAGCGGCAACAGCCTGGCCGTGATCGCCTACGGCAGCCTCGGTTCCGGCGAGCCCGGTTACGACTCCGACCTCGACCTGGTATTCCTGTTCAACGACCAGGACCCGGCATCGGACGGCGCGCGCAGCCTGGGTGCCGACCGCTATTACGCCCGCCTGGCGCAGCGCATGCTGGGCCTGCTGACCGCCATGACGCCTTCCGGCCGGCTGTATGCCGTCGATACCCGGCTGCGCCCCAATGGCCGGGCGGGTTCCCTGGTCAGTTCGCTGGCCGCATTCCGCGAGTACCAGCTGCAACAGGCCTGGACCTGGGAATTGCAGGCCCTCACACGCGCCCGCCACATGGTTGGCCACGAAGGCACCGGCCAGCGTTTCGAGGAAATACGCCGCCAAACACTGGCGCAACCCCGGAATGCGGCAACCGTGCGGGGTGAGCTGGTGGCCATGCGCGCCCGCATGGCCCGTGAAAAGGCCGCAGACTCGCGCGCGGCCTCCATGGGCAATGACCGGCTGGATGCAGCCAACCAGGGTGACCCGGCGGAACAGGCCAAGCACGGGCCGGGCGGCCTGGTGGATATCGGCTTTGTGGTGCAACTGGGCGTGCTGTGCTCGGCAGCGGAATTCCCCCAGGTGATCGAAAGCTCCGCCAGCAGCGAGCAGCTGCAGGCGCTGGCGCAGATCGGCTGGATCGCGTCGAATGATGCCCGCCACCTGGCGCAGGTGGCGGCGCGCCTGCATGAGCTCAGGCTGTTGCACGCACTGGTTCCTGGTGAGCCGCTGGCCGCAGTGGATACCACCGAAGCCGCGCGCATCTGCAGGCAGTACCTGCCACCCGATTGCGGATCCGGATCCGGACCCGGCGTCGAACCCGGGCACAATCCTGAACCCCGGCGGCCGGCGGATGAATGAAATTGCTGTGGCAGCCTGCGCGGCATGGCTTAAAATACGCCCTGCCACCGAACACCTTGTGCGGCACCGGGCCGATGGCCTGCCACTCCGCCCAAACCCGGCCCAAACCCGGCCCAAACCCGGCTCCTGAGCCGAAGCCGTTGAGAAAACTGGAGACCCCACCGTGACTCATGCCACCGATGCCACCAATGCGCAGCTGGCCAGCGCCAACACCCAGAATGTCTACCAGGTAAGCCGGGCGGACCTGCCTTTGTCCTGCCCCACCCATGAGCAGAAGCTGTGGAATTCACACCCGCGCGTCTACCTGCCGATCGAGGAAACCGGCCGGGCCATCTGCCCATACTGCAGCGCTGAATACGTTTTGACCGACTGATCCGGCCAAGACCCTCTTTTTTTTCATGCATATCGTCCAGGCCCTG
>CBFGWJ010000227.1:0-4468 GCA_965652335.1 uncultured Gammaproteobacteria bacterium
CACCCCTCAAAATGGTCACGACCCATTGCGAGCCGCTATGCCCGACCGTAGAAACCGGGCGCCTGTCCTACCCCAAAACTGTAAAAATTATGTTAATACGGGGTCGAATTCGCGCCTTCATACGCTCAATTTTTTGATTTGCATAGGGGGGTGAATAAAAAATAGTTGGAATCAGAACTTCGGTACCTTGGTTCTGCGTGAAATCACCGAACCCGGGGATTAGGCCCGCCTGTGCACGGCACCCCGATGAGACGCAATTTCACCATATCTCGACGTTTGGCTTGCAGGAGCTGTGAAGTGGTCCGTGGAACGCTGGGAAGGCCAGAGTAAAACGCCGGAGTCAAGCTGCTGATTTATTTTGCACGACACATGAACTACTCTGGCACTTGATTCTGAACTGCTCACACCCAAACTTCATAACTCCCATGCGTGTACTCGGTCTTGAAACTTCCTGCGATGAAACCGGCGTTGCCATCTACGATGGCGAGCGCGGGTTGCTGGCGCACGCGCTGTATTCGCAGGTGGACATCCATGCCGAGTACGGCGGCGTGGTGCCGGAAATCGCCTCGCGCGACCATGTGCGCAAGCTGATTCCGCTGCTGGACCAGTGCCTTGCCGATGCGGGTTGCAGCCGTAACCAGATCGATGGGGTCGCCTATACCGCCGGGCCGGGGCTGATCGGCGCCCTGCTGGTGGGCGCCTCGCTGGGGCGTTCGCTGGCGTTCGCGCTGAATGTTCCGGCCGTGGGCGTGCACCACATGGAAGGCCACCTGCTGGCCCCGCTGCTGGAGGAAAATCCGCCGGAATTTCCCTTTGTTGCCCTGCTGGTTTCGGGCGGGCACTCCATGCTGATCGAGGTGGCGGCCATCGGCGAATACCGGCTGCTGGGCGAAACCCTGGACGATGCGGCGGGTGAGGCTTTCGACAAGACCGCCAAGCTGATGGGCCTGGGCTATCCCGGCGGCCCTGCCCTGGCAAGAACCGCCAAAGACGGCAATGCCGGGCTGTATTCCTTTCCCCGGCCCATGACCGATCGCCCGGGCCTGGATTTCAGCTTCAGCGGGCTGAAAACCCACACCCGCAACCTGTGGCAGGCGCATGCCAACGAACCCAACGCGCGCGAAGACATCGCCGCGGGCTTCCAGGAAGCGATCGTCGATACGCTGGAGATCAAATGCCGCCGGGCCATGCAGCACACCCGCAGCAAACAGTTGGTGATCGCCGGCGGCGTGGGCGCCAACCTGGCGCTGCGTGAAGCGTTGAAGCGTTCCGGTGAAAAGCATGGCTTCGCGGTGGCTTACCCGCGCATCGCTTTCTGCACCGACAATGGCGCCATGATTGCCCTGGCAGGCTATTACCGCCTGCAGGCCGGCCACCGGGAACCCGAACGCATTTTTGCCCGGCCTCGCTGGCCCATGGACGAACTGCCGCCGCTTGGTGCGCCAACCGCGGCCTGAGCTCATGCCAATCCAACCAGGAACCATCCCGTGACAGACACAGCCAAGGATAAAGTCTTTATTGAAGACCTGCGGGTCGAAACCGTGATCGGCATTTTCGACTGGGAGCGCGAGATCAAGCAGGCCGTCAGCATCAGCCTGGAAATGGCCTTTGACATTCGCCGCGCGGGCGAGACTGACAACATCGCCGACACGCTGGATTACAAGGCCGTGGCCAAGCGCCTGATCCAGTTTGTGGAGACCAGCGAGTTCCAGCTGGTGGAATCCCTGGCGGAGCGCTGCGCCGCCATCGTGCTGCAGGAATTCCCGGTGGACTGGTTGCGGCTGAAGCTGGGCAAGCCCGGAGCGGTGCGCGGCTCCAGCGCCGTGGGCGTGATCATCGAGCGCAGCAAGTGAGCATGGTTTATCTCGGCATGGGCAGCAATGTCGATGCTGAAAACAACATCCGCGCCGGGCTGGAGGAATTGCACCAGCAATTCGGCGCCATCGAGCTGTCGCCGGTCTACTCGTCAAAATCGGTGGGCTTTGAAGGCGAGGATTTCCTCAACCTGGCGGTGCGGGCGCGGACCGAGCTGCAGCCCCTGCAACTGAAACAGTGGCTGAATGCCCTCGAAGACCGCTACGGGCGGCTGCGCAACGTGGAGAAATTTTCGGATCGGACCCTCGACATCGACATCCTGATGTATGACGACCTGTATGTCCGCCTGCCGGAACTGAGCCTGCCGCGCGGTGAACTCCTGCACTTTGCCCATGTGCTCAAACCGATGGCCGACCTGGCGCCGGACCTGGTTCACCCGGTGGCCGGCAAGACCATGGCGGAGCTGTGGGCGGGGTTCACCGGCGAGCGCGACGGCCTGCGGCCGTTTGAGTTGTCCGCCTGAAGCTCACATGTTCAGCGAACGTCCACCGTCAACCGCCAGCACCTGCCCGGTGACGTAGGGCGCATCGAATCCCAGGTAGGCCACCGCCGAGGCGATGTCCTCCGGCCGCCCCAGCCGTTCCAGCGCCACGCGGCTGAGAATCGCGGCGTGGGTGGTTTCGTCACCTTCGTTTTCAGGCCAGAGAATGGCGCCGGGCGCAATGCCGTTCACGCGGATTTCCGGCGCCAGTTCGCGCGCCAGCGACAGCGTCAGCATTTGCAGGCCGGCCTTGGCAATCGAATACACGGCATGGTGCTTCATCGGCCGGTTGGCGTGGATGTCGAGGATATTGACGATGGCGCCACCGGCCTGGCGCAGCATCGGCAGCAGCCCCTGGGCCAGGAAATACGGCGCGCGCAGGTTGCTGTTGAGCAGGTCGTCCCACTGCCAGGCGGTGGTTTCACCCACGCGCGTGGGGTAAAACCGCGAAGCGTTGTTGACCAGCAGGTCCAGGCCGCTCCAGCGTTCGCCGCAGGCCTGCACCAGCTGGTCGATGCCGGCCTGGCCGCACAGATCGGCGCTGAACACGAAAGCGCTGTCGCTTCGCTGGGCATTCAGCTGCCCGGCCAACGCCATGGCGCCATCCACGTTCGAGTTGCAATGCAGCATCACATCGCAGCCCCGCCCGTGCAGCGTGCGCGCGATGCAGGCGCCAATCCGGGCGGCGCTGCCAGTCACCAAAACGGTTGTGCGGCTGGACTTCATGAGAATGCTTCACCAAACTTGCTTGCCATGTCGAAAGCCATCCTGCCCGAACCTGCTACCGAGCTCAAGAAACTGAGCCGTGAACTCTGCGCGCTGATCCGTGCTGAAATCGTAGCGGAGGGATTCATCCCGTTCAGCCGTTTCATGGAAATGGCCCTGTACCAGCCGGGCCTGGGTTATTACAGCGCCGGCCTGCACAAGCTCGGCGCCAGCGGGGATTTTATCACCGCGCCGGAGCTCGGTTCGCTGTTTGCCGGTTGCCTGGCGCGGCAGCTGGAACAGATCGCCGGCGGGCTGGGCACCTATGACATCCTTGAAATCGGCGCCGGTAATGGCCGCATGGCGGCCGACCTGCTGCGGCAGATCGACCCCGCTGCCGAACCCCGTGCCTACCGCATACTCGAACGCAGCGCCGACCTGCGCGCGGTGCAGCAACAGACGCTGGCCAGCGCGGTTCCGCAATGGCTGGATCGGGTGCACTGGCTGGATGCTCCGGCCGAGGAGCACTGGCAAGGCGTGATCCTGGCCAACGAGGTGATCGATGCGCTGGCGGTCGAGCGCTTCCGCTGGTTCGATGGAATCGTTGAACAGGCCGGAGTGACGGTGGCGCCCGAGCATCCGGCCGCGGAAGCCGGGTTTGCATGGGCTTACCGGGATGCGCCGGAAACCCTGCGCCATGTGGTCGAGGCCCTGCAACTGCGGGTGGAATCGCCCTACCAATCCGAGATCCTCCCCGGCCTGCCCGACTGGCTGGCCACGGTTACCGGCAGCCTGCAGCGCGGCGTGGCGCTGTTCATTGACTACGGCTACCCGCGCCGCGAGTACTACTCGCCGGAGCGCAATGACGGCACGCTGGTCTGCCATTACCGGCACCGCGCCCATGGCGATGTGTTTTTCTGGCCTGGCCTGCAGGACATCACAGCCTTCGTGGATTTCACCGCAGTGGCCGAAGCGGGCGAGGCCTGCGGCCTGGAGCTGTCGGGTTACACCAGCCAGGCCATGTTCCTGATGGCTTGCGGCCTGGACGAGATCCTCGCGCAGCAGCTTGAACAGGCAACCGACGAAGGACTCGCGCTTCAACTCGAACTCGGGGCCGAAGCCAAGCAACTGACCCTGCCCGGCCTGATGGGTGAACGCTTCCAGGTGATGGCGCTGAGCCGCGACTTTGATATGGAACTGCGCGGCTTCGGCTTGCTGGACCTCAGTTACCGGCTTTAACGGCTTGCCGCTGTTTGGCGGTGTTTGTCGCAACCAAGGCTCGCTCGGGGGTGGTTTGCGATTGGGCAGTGGGAGGCAGCCTTGCTGCCGACGGGCGGAACTGTCGCGAGCATGGCTTGCTCCTGTAACGCGTGGTGGCGGTTATCGGCCAACTGCCGCCGCAATGGC
>CBFGWJ010000228.1:0-4461 GCA_965652335.1 uncultured Gammaproteobacteria bacterium
TCAACTTTCCGTCCTGCATAAAATTCTCCAGTGGCTCGCAATCAATGAGTGGGTCTGCTTGTGTTTCTTTTGTTTTGAGGGTAAACCCTAAGCCCGCGGCATGTCTAGGGTTAATTCATTACAAATCGCTGAAACGCCTGTAACAAAAGGATAAAACGCCCGCTCCGGCGGCTCATTCATCCCACTCGATCTCCTTGATGTGAATGAAGTGGTTAGCCGGATTGAAGCGCTGGTCGCTGTTGGACGTGCCGGTGAGCCGCAACATTTGAACCGGATCGTCCGGCAGGCGAATGTTTAATATTCCAAACACGGGATCATCGCGGCGATCCGCAATCACCCGCCATTCTTCGCCCACCAGCGCTTCCAGCAACAGGCCATAACTGCGCTCCGCACCACCGGCCAGATGAATACGCAGTCCGGACATGCGGATCGGCGGATTCCAGCGCAATTCGATCGCCTGCCCCAGTTCCGCCATGGCCCAGTTACTGTCGTCATCGGTAATGCCGTCAAACATTTGCAGTGACCGCGCCGCGCCGCTGACGACGGGCAGCGTGTCGCGCATGCTGGCAAAAAGTCCGTGCACGTACTGCCGGATTTCAGCATCGCTGAGCAAGGGCGCCCCGGCGAATGCAGCACCGGGTTTTTGTGTTAGCGAATCGCCCGCGCCGGCATCAAGGTTGAACCAGCGCCGCTCCAGGAAAGCCGCAATCTCCTCGCCGGCCAGCCGGTTTCCGGCCTCGTCCCAGTGCGTATTCTGGCGAAAATAGAGTTTCTCGCCACTCTGCCGGTGGCGGGCCCGAAAGGCAGCCGTTAGATCCAGAAGAGGTACATCAGGTGCATATTGCTGCTGCAGCATGCCGATGATCCGCGCCGCCAGGCCCAGCTCGTAATCCTGCGGATCGGCGCCGGCCATGCTGAATACTTCCGCGCGGAGGGCATCGTTCACCATCGGCTCGCTGGGGCCCAACACCAGGGCCACATCCTTGCCGGATTCGGCGATGCCCTGGGCCTGTTGCAGCAACAAAGCCACCTGCTGGTAGCCGGGAACCAGCGCCGGCAACTTTCGCGGATCAGCCACATCCAGGAACTGGAAATAGGCGCGCATGAAGCTGGCATCGTCCAGCTCAGTCATCGCGGCCCAGTTGTAACCCGGCGGCAACGCCGCTGCCGTGGTGGTGCGATGGCTCAGCCAGGCGGCCCAGGCGTAATCCAGCATGCGCAGCGGAAACCTGTGCGGCACGCGCTTGCTGCCGGCATCCAGATAGGCATTGGTGGCCTGCAACACCGCAATGTTGGGTTCCCACACCAGCGGCGACTGCAGGTAGGCATCATCCTGCACGTCATTGCCAAGGAAAATGTGGAACAGCACCGCGTCGTGCTGGAAAACCTGCGACCAGTAACCGCAGGCTGCCCGGAAGCTATTGGGCCCCGTGCCCGGCTCTCCCAGGTTGACCACCCTGACCTGGCTGTCCTCCAAAACCGCATCCAGCTGGTGCTGGATGACGCCATTGTAGGAACGCTGTGGCTCCATGATGCTGTGGGTAAAGGAGTCACCGAAACTGAGGATGCGGTATTCACCCCCGGGCAGCCGGCGTTCAACCACGCCGTCGTTGTAGCTCAGCTGCGCCAGGTCGACCGGCCCTTCCGCATCGATTTCAGGATATTGCGGCAGCAGGAAGTGGCGCTCATAGGCACGAAAGGCCAGGTCGGCCAACCACAGTGACAGCAGGCTGAACAGCAGCGCCAGCAATCCGTTGACCCAGGCGCTCCTCAATCCTCGGGAATTTCCGGACTTTTCTTCAGCGGCTGCCATGCATCGCCATCGATGACTGTTCCGCATACGGGAACGTGAGCGCTAGGGTAGCAAACGCAACCGCGGGCCGCCACGCGAACAGGGCCGGCCGCGGGAATTTTGCTACCATTCACAACTGCAGAACAGCGGCTTGTCCGCGTGACCGGAAACCAGCCCTTCCCAACTCATGCCCACCGTCATCCTTGGAATTTCCGCCTATTACCACGACAGCGCTGCTGCATTGCTGGTCGACGGCCATATCGTTGCGGCTGCGCAGCAGGAGCGCTTCAGCCGCAAAAAGCACGATGCCGCGTTTCCCGCCGACGCCATCAATTACTGCCTGCGCGAAGCCGGCCTGGGAATGGCCAATGTCGACCATGCGGTGTTTTACGACAAACCCCTGCTGAAGTTCGAGCGCCTGCTGGAGACCTACATCGATTTCGCGCCGCGCGGATTCCAGTCCTTTGTCAAAGCCATTCCCATCTGGCTGAAGGAAAAACTGTTTCTGAAACGCACGCTGCGCGAGGAGCTGGCAGCGCTAGCCGGCGAGGGAACGGCTTCAACACCGCCGATCCCGCCCATGCTGTTCGCGCGTCACCACCAGTCGCACGCAGCGTCCGCGTTTTACGCTTCGCCCTTTGAGAAAGCGGCGGTGCTGTGCCTGGACGGAGTGGGTGAATGGGCCACCAGTTCCGCCTGGCTGGGCGACGGCAACCGGCTGCAGCCTTTGTGGGAAATCCGTTTCCCGCACTCCCTGGGCCTGCTGTACTCGGCATTCACCTATTACACCGGTTTTCGCGTGAACTCCGGTGAATACAAGCTGATGGGGCTGGCGCCCTATGGCGAGCCCGTTTACGCCGAGCGCATCACCTCCGAGTTGATGGACCTGAAAGACGACGGCACCTTCCGCCTGGATATGTCGTATTTCAATTACGCCACCGGGCTTACCATGACCGGCGAAAAATTCCATCGCCTGTTCGATGGCCCACCGCGCCAGCCGGAATCAAGGCTCACCCGCAAGGAAATGGATATTGCCCGTTCCATCCAGCAGGTCACCGAAGAGATCGTCCTGCGCCTGGCCCGCACCCTGTACCGGGAACAGGGCGTGGATTACCTGTGCCTGGCCGGCGGTGTGGCCCTGAATTGCGTGGCCAACGGCCGCCTGCTGCGGGAAGGCCCGTTCAGGGATATCTGGGTACAACCCGCCGCTGGCGATGCCGGAGGCGCCCTGGGTGCGGCGCTGGCGGCCTGGCATGACCACCTGCAGCAGCCCAGGACGGTCCATGGCGGCGACAGCATGCGTGGCAGCTACCTCGGGCCGGCATATTCCGCCGCCGAAATCCGCGACTACCTGGACAGTGCCGGGGCGGTGTACCAGGAACTCGACACCAAAGCACTGCTGCAACAGGCTGCGAAGGAGATGGCCAGTGAGCAGGTAATCGGCTGGTTCCGGGGCCGCATGGAATTCGGCCCGCGGGCACTGGGCGCCCGCTCCATCCTGGGTGACGCGCGCAGCCGCACGATGCAGTCCACCATGAACCTGAAGATCAAGTACCGTGAGTCGTTCCGGCCGTTTGCCCCGGCGGTCAAGGCCGACAGGGTGAGTGAATGGTTTGAGCTCGACCGCGCCAGCCCTTACATGCTGATCGTGGCGGATGTGGCAAAGCCACACAGGATCGCCATGACGGAAAAGGAGCAGCAGTTGTTCGGCATGGACAAGCTGAACGTCGTCCGATCCGGCATACCGGCCGTCACCCATGTCGATTATTCGGCGCGGGTACAAACCGTGCATGCCGAAACCAACCCGGACCTTTATGCGCTGCTGGACGAATTCGAAGCCCTCACCGGCTGCCCGGTGTGCATCAACACCTCGTTCAATGTGCGGGGCGAGCCCATCGTGATGAGCCCGGAAGACGCCTATCGCTGTTTCATGCGCACGGAAATGGACGTGCTGGTGCTGGAGAATTTCCTGCTGTACAAATCACAGCAGCCGGCCTGGAGCAAAACCGATGACTGGCAGGATGAATTTGCCCTGGACTGAACTCACCTGGAAATGTGTTTGCGAATGAAAGCCTGGAATGAACATGATCGCGCCCGCTGAATTGCCCGACAAAGCCGGGCTGCGCAGCTTCGGCCTGATGTTCGCCGCTGTGCTTGCCGTACTGTTCGGCCTGCTGATACCCCTGCTGCGCTTTGGCTGGAACGGCCTGCCGCTGTTGGCCGGCAACCACAACCCGGCCTGGCCGTGGTGGGCTGCCGCCGTGATTGCTGCGCTGGCCCTGCTGGTTCCGGCCAGCCTCGTGTGGCTTTACAAACCCTGGATGAAGTTCGCCGGTATTGCCCAGTGGGTCAATACGCGTATCATCCTGTGGCTGCTGTTTTACCTTATCATCCTGCCCATAGGCCTGTTGCGCCGCCTGCTCGGCAAGGACAGCATGCAGCGCAGGTTGGACCCCTCCGCCACCAGCTATCGCAGCGAACTCGGCAGCGCGGACCACAACGACATGGAGAAGCCCTACTGATGTGGGCCAGCATATGTGGGAATTGATCAAGGACTTCGCCGGTTTCATGGCGCAGCGGAAAAAGTACTGGCTGCTGCCGGTGGTGATCGTGATGCTGCTGCTGGGCGCGCTGATCGTGCTTACGCAGGGCTCGGCCATCGCGCCGTT
>CBFGWJ010000229.1:0-4449 GCA_965652335.1 uncultured Gammaproteobacteria bacterium
GCGCCACCGGCATCGGCGCGGAATTCACGCCGGCGCGAAAACCACATGACGATCATGGAAGCCAAAATGGACAGGAATATCTGGGCCACGATCGAAGTGATGTAGTAAGCCGGGCCGTAGCCGCGTTCAGTCTTGAACACCACGCGGTCGACCACGTGGCCGATCACCCGTGACAGGAAAATCACAAATGTGTTCACTACGCCCTGGATCAGGCCCATGGTGACCATGTCGCCGTTGGCCACGTGCGAAACTTCGTGGGCCAGCACGGCTTCAACCTCTTCCGGCCGCATGGTTTGCAGCAGGCCGGTGCTGACCGCCACCAGCGCGTTGTTGCGCCGCATGCCGGTGGCAAAGGCATTGGGCGCCTCGGAGCGGAAAATACCCACTTCAGGCATGCCGATGCGCGCCTGTTCGGCCTGGCGGCGCACGGTTTCCAGCAGCCAGCGCTCGGTCTGGTTGCCGGGTTGTTCGATCACCTGTACGCCCATGGCGCGCTTGGCCATGAACTTGGACATGGCCAGGGAGATGAAGCTGCCGCCAAAGCCGATCACGGCGGACATGACCAGCAGGGCCTGCAGGTTCAGATCCACGCCGTTCTGGGCCAGTATGCCCTCGATGCCGAAAACCTGGAATACAACGGAAATCAGCACCAGCACGGCGGCGTTGGTGGCGAGGAAAAGGAGTATGCGCATCATGTTCGTTCAGGTTCCTGCACAGGTTCAGTTGAAGTTCAAAATGTAGTTGTGAGCCGGTAAATTCAAGCTGCTTGGACCATCATCTTTCGCATGGAGTTTCAGAACCGCACCTTCGCCACCACGGCGCGGTGGTCGGATGGAAACGGATCAACGGCGATGTCCGACCAGGGGCCGCTTTCACCCACCACGGCTGCGCTGTCGATGTGAAGGCTTTCACCTTTGGCAAAAATGAAGTCGATGCGGTCGCGGTGATCACCGGTGGTTTCCGGCGTGATGTTGGGCGACCAGGTGAAGCCGGGTTTCAGCAGGGCATCGGGGTGGGCGGCGCGGAAGACATCGGTGAAGCCGAGGCCTTCCACGGCGTGGCTGAACGGCCATGCCACTTCCAGCGGATGGATACCGGCCGTGGCAGCGGCGGCGGACCAGTCGCGGAACGAAGGCTCGTTGAAATCGCCGGTGATGAACACCGCTGCTGCGCCACCGGCGGCGGCCAGGTCATTCCGCAATAGCTCGAAGGCCTTCCTGCGGGCTGCCCAGGCGGCGTCGATGGCCTGTTCGGCCGTGTCCAGGAATTCCGCCTGGCCATAGGGAATGGACAATAACTGGAACGGGCCGTAGGGATAGTCGGTGGTGTGAATGTTGAACAGCAGCACCTCGCGACCGTCGACTTCGATTCGTGCTCCCAGGCCGCCGGGCGTGGCTGCCTTGATCGGGTAGCGGCTGAGAATCGCGTTGGCCCACAGAACCTCGTTGTCTTCCAGTTGCTCCAGTAACTCATAACCCAGCGCGGTAGCCAGTTGAGGTGCCACCGACTGCGGCCCGGCCGGGCAGTGCTCGGCCTCGCAGGTTGCCGATTCCGGCCGGATTTCCTGCAGGCCGATGATGTCCGGGTTGGCGGCGCGGATCACTGCCACGGTTTCGTCGATGCTCTTGCCGGCATTGGTGCCGGCGCCCCAGGTATTGAAGCTCATCACGGTGAGCCGGGTTTCGGCGCCGGCCGGCAGGCTGAAGCACAGCAGCAAGCAGATACAGGCGAACAGGGGCCGAATGGTCATGGGTTTTCCCGCAGCGGAAGCAAAAACTGCGCCCATGTTGCCACTGGCGGGTGATTTCGCCAAACTGGCCGCCCATGACCCAGCCGCTGCCCATCGAAATCCGTTTCCTGAAACGCTATGCGAGGGCGCTGCATATGGCCGGTGTGCCGGCGCACCAGCTGGAAGGCCTGATCCAGGCCACGGCGCGCTGGATGGGTTACAAATGTGACTTCTGGTCCAGCCCGACAGCGGTGTTCCTGTCCCTGCAAACGCGCGACGACCATGACGACGAGAAGCCCCTGCCGATGCAGCTGGTACGCCTGTATCCCAGCGCCACGAACCTGGCTGCCACCGCGGAATTGTACGAGCTGGGGGAAGACCTGATCGAGGGGCGGCTGGACCTGGAAACCGCTTACCGGCGCTTGCACCAGCCGCCGGCTTCCATGCTGTATTCCAACACCCTGCAGGTTTTGGCCGGCGCCCTGGTGAGCGGTGCCTTCGCCATCCTGTTCCACAGCTCCTGGCAGGGCGTGCTGGTTGCTTCGCTGGCAGGCGTGCTGGTGGGCCTGTTGCCCATCGTCTTGCCGCGCCTGCAGTCTGCCGGCAGCCTGGAACCCCTGGCGGCGTTGGCGGTGAGCCTGTTTGTCTACGCCTGCAACAGCGTGTTTTCCTCGATCGAAACGGCCAGCATCATCATGTCGGGACTGATTGTGCTGATGCCCGGCCTGGGCCTGACCATCGCGGTCACCGAGCTGTCCACCGACCACCTGTCCTCCGGTTCCGCCCGCCTGGCCGGGGCACTGGTGGTGATCCTCAAACTGGCCCTGGGCGTGCTGGTGGGCAAGGTGATCGCCGGCTGGTTGGGCTGGACGGTTGCCGGTGAGCTGGATTGGGTCGCGGCATTGCCGCCGCTCTGGTTCCAGTGGCCGGCCCTGTTGCTGGCCGGCCTGGCCTTTGCCGTGCTGTTCAATGTCCGTCACCGGGATGTTCACCTGGCGGTGCTGGCCGCCTTCACCGGCTATGTGGTGAGCCGTGCTGGCGTGATCCTCGGCGGCGTCGAATTCGGCGTCCTGTTGGCCGCGCTGGTAGTGGGGCTTCTGGGCAACCTGCTGGGGCGTTGGTTGCGGCGCCCGGCCAGCCTGGTGCGGGTGCCGGGCATCATCCTGCTGGTGCCCGGCGCACTGGGCTATCGCACGGTGACCAACGCCCTGCTGGGGGCCAATCCCAACCCGCAGGAAACGGTGCTGCTGGTGGCCATCCTGGTCATCGCGCTGGTCGGCGGCCTGCTGATCGGCAACACCATCGTTCCGCCCCGGCGTTACCTCTGAGGCACGCGTCCAGCCCCATCGGCAACATGTTGGTTGCCGGCTTCACGGCAATTTCCGGTGGTTTTCACGACGGCATCACGCCGCGGCCTGCAGAATGCCCGCCATCTCAACCGGGATATCCATCATGTCACAAACAAGCAGGTCACAAGCAGGCCGGCTGGCGGTGGACTGGACCGAGAGCGGTCTGGTCCCCGATCCGCTGGTACGGGCCGGAATACGCCGCCTCAACCGCCAGCGGCTGGAGGAAATCCATGCCGATGATATCGAGCGGGTGGCGGACCAGTTGGAGTCGCTGGTGGCGCGCATGCGCCGGGCCGAGATCGCGCCCGTTCCGCAATTGGCCAACCAGCAGCATTACGAAGTGCCGGCGGAATTTTTCGCGCAGGTGCTCGGCCAGCATGGCAAGTACAGCTGCTGCTACTGGGATGACAGCACCGTAGACCTGTCCCAAGCCGAAGCAGCCGCGCTGGGCATCACCTGTCGCCGCGCCGGCATCGAACCCGGCATGAAAGTGCTGGACCTGGGCTGCGGTTGGGGTTCGCTGAGTCTGTGGATTGCCGGCAAGTATCCGGAATGCGAAGTGGTCGGTGTGTCCAACTCCGCCGGCCAGCGCGAGTGGATCATGGCCAGGGCCGCTGAGCGCGAATTGCAGAACCTGCGGATCGTGACCGCCGACATGAACGATTTTGACGCCGGCCAGCGGTTTGACCGGGTGGTGTCGGTGGAAATGTTTGAACACATGCGCAATTACCCGGAATTGTTCCGCCGCATCGCCGGTTGGCTGGAACCGGAAGGGCAGTTCTTCATGCATATTTTCTGCCACCGCAACAGCGCCTACGAGTTCATCGACCGTGGCCCCGGTGACTGGATGAGCCGGCACTTCTTCTCCGGTGGCATGATGCCGAGTTTCGACCTGCCGCTGCGCTTCCAGGAGCATCTCAGGCTGGAACACCGGGCTTGCTGGAGCGGCATGCACTACGCCCGCACCGCCAATGCCTGGTTGAACAACATGGACCGCAGGCGGGCTTCCATCCTGCCGCTGTTGCAGGATTGCTACGGCGCGGCCGAGGCGGAGAAGTGGTTCCAGCGCTGGCGCATCTTCTTCATGGCCTGCGCCGAGCTGTTCGCTCACGACAACGGCCGCGAGTGGTTTGTCGGGCATTACCTGTTTTCGAGGCAGTCAAAATGAAACTGGGTGCGATCAATTACCTCACATTCCAGCTCGGCTGGTTTGCCTGCGTGATGTCAGCCGCCTACGGGCGGCCGCTGGCGGGCCTAACGATTGCGGTGCTGGTGCTGGGCCTGCATCTGTTCCTGGCCGGTAAAGTCGGTGAGGAACTGAAGTTGATCCTGGCCTGCGCCGCCATCGGAACGGTGTTTGACAGCCTGCTG